>CAXYUI010000057.1:0-8820 GCA_964291975.1 uncultured Formivibrio sp.
CTCAGGGCGAACGGCATTAGGGCGTAGGGCGGGTCATTGACCCGCCGGAAAGCACACGGCGCGGCCGGTCCTTCCCTTTCCTGCATCTATCACTCTGGCCCCACCGCTTACAATCCCCCATCCCTTCCTTGCTGATCGCCATGCTAGACCTGACTGCTTCCGAGCACCGCTACCTGTTACTAACGCTTTCCGACCGGGAATCCGGTTCGGCGCGACAGTGGCTGCTGCTTGAGCTGGCGGCGGGTTTGCCGGTGGCGGCTCTGAGCCGGCGAGTGTGGCTGTTGCGTTTTATGCCGACGCCAGCGCTGAGTCTTTTTTCTCTGCCTGTGGTGCGCCAGCTCTACGCTGCGCCGCGCGCGTCTATCCGGACGGCTTGTTTGCGCGGCTGTGACGATGCGTTCTTGTTGCTCACGGCGGCCATTGCCTTGTTGGCTGGTTTCGGGCGTTTACCGGCGAGCCAGCAGTTCGTGGTCTGGCTGCTGTTGATCGGCGGGGTGTTTTTCAAGCTCTGGCGTCGTCTGCGTGAACCTTTGCCGCCCGTGCCAGAAATCACTGGCGAAGAGGCCGTCCCCGGCGCGGAGGCCGCTCTGGGTTTGCGTGGCCTCTTGCTGGCGCGCGGGCTTGCTCCCGCCGAAGTCGCAGTCTTGCTGGCTGGCTGGCAAACTCAGCCGCAAGCCGCGCTGCCGCGTTTGCTGGCAGCCTTGCCGCAGTTGCGTCCGCCAGCGCCACTACGGCGTGATCTGATCCTCTTCGAGCTGACGGCCTGGACGGCGGTCATGTGGCCGGCGACCTGGCTCTTGGGCTGGCTCTGGGGCTGGCTGGGCGTGATCGTGCTCGCTTGCGGGCTATCGTGGGTCATTCACCATCGCTTGCGTCAGCCTGGCTTGATTGCGTTAACCGGCTTGCTGATGTTTGCCTTGGCAAAATTGCTGCACTGGATTTGATCCGGAGAGCGGTTTTCAGGCAGTAGAATGGAAGTCCTCCGATCCACGGTGCTGCGCCATGACTTTCAATCGCCAATTTCCCGCAACCCGCCTGCGCCGCATGCGTCACGACGATTTTTCGCGCCGCCTGATGCGCGAAACCATCTTGACTGCCACCGATCTGATCCTGCCGGTTTTCGTGCTTGACGGTCGCAATCGGCGCGAATCCATTGCCTCAATGCCTGGCGTTGAGCGCCTGTCGCTGGATCTTCTCTACGAAACCGCTGAAGAGGCCGTGAAGCTGGGCATTCCGGCGCTGGCGCTGTTTCCGGTGATCGAACCTGCGCTTAAGACGGCGGGTGCGGAAGAAGCCTGGAACCGCATGGGTCTGGTGCCGCGCGTGGTGCGCGCGCTGAAAGAGCGCTTCCCGGACTTGGGGCTGATTACCGACGTGGCGCTCGATCCCTACACGAGTCACGGTCAGGACGGGCTGATCGACGAGAACGGCTATGTCATGAACGACGAGACCGTGGCCGCGTTGATTCGTCAGGCTCTGAGTCACGCCGAAGCGGGTGCCGACATCGTCGCGCCGTCCGACATGATGGATGGCCGCATCGGCGAAATCCGCGCCGCGCTCGACCGCGACAACCACATCCACACGCGCATCCTGGCGTATTCCGCCAAATACGCCTCCGCCTTCTATGGACCCTTCCGCGACGCGGTCGGCTCGGCCGCTAACCTAGGCAAGAGCAGCAAGGAAACCTACCAGATGGACCCGGCCAACAGCGACGAAGCGCTGCACGAAGTCGCGCTGGATCTGGCGGAAGGCGCGGACATGGTCATGGTCAAGCCGGGTCTGCCTTATCTGGATATCGTGCGCCGGGTGAAAGACGAATTCACCGCGCCGACCTTGGTTTATCAGGTCAGCGGCGAATACGCGATGCTGAAAGCCGCCGCGCAAAACGGCTGGCTCGATGAGAAGAAAGTCGTGCTCGAAAGCCTGCTGTCGATCAAGCGCGCCGGCGCGGACGGCATCCTGACCTATTACGCCCTCGATGCCGCGCGCTGGCTGGTCGTCAAATAGACCTCAGGCCAGGATTTCGCCCAGCGCGCGGGTCAGCGCCGCGCATTCGGCATCGGTGCCGATGGAGATGCGCAGGAACTGCTCGATGCGTGGCTGCTTGAAGTGGCGCACGATGATGGCGCGCTCGCGCAAGGCTTTGGCGAGTTCTGCTGCATCGCGTTGCGGGTGACGCGCGAACACAAAATTCGCCGCCGACGGGATCACTTCGAAACCCAGTTTTTCCAGATCGGCCACTAGCATTTCCCGATTGTGGATCACGGCCTTGCAGGTCGCTTCGAAGTATTCCACGTCGTCGATCGCCGCCGCCGCGCCGGCTTGCGCCACGCGGTCGAGCGGGTAGGAGTTGAAGCTGTCCTTGACGCGCACCAGCGCTTCAATCAGTTCAGGCGAGCCAATCGCGAAACCGACGCGCAGACCGGCGAGCGAGCGCGATTTGGACAAGGTTTGCACGACCAGCAGGTTCGGATACTTTTTCACCAGCGGCACGACTGTCTCGCCGCCAAAGTCGATATAAGCCTCATCCACCACCACCACCTGATCCGGATGCGCGGCGACGAGCTGTTCGATCTCAGCTGCCGGCAGGGCGTGGCCGGTGGGCGCATTCGGATTCGGGAAAATGATCGCCCCGCCATCGCGCTGGTAATCGGCGATGCGGATGCTGAAGTCTTCCGCCAGCGGCACTTTTTCGTACTCAATGCCAAAGAGCCCGCAGTAAACCGGATAGAAGGAATAACTGATATCCGGGAACAGGAGCGGTTTTTCGTGCTTGAGGAGCGCGGCGAAACCGTGCGCGAGCACCTCGCCCGAGCCGATGCCGACAAAAACCCAGCGTGCGGGCACATCGTAAAAGCGTGCAACGGGGACCTTGATGATGGCGCTTTCCGCATTCGGGTAAAGCTTGAGGCTCTCGCCGATCGCGGCCTGCATGGCGGCCACGGCCTTGGGGGAGGGCGGGTAGGGATTTTCGTTGGTGTTGAGCTTGATCAGATTGCTGATCTTGGGCTGCTCACCCGGCACATAGGGGGTGAGTTCGTGAACGATGGGGCTCCAGAAGCGGCTCATGGCGGGATCGCAGGTGCAGAAAAAAAGCAATTCTATCAGGCCAGCTGCACACCGGTGTTTGTGGGGTTTCTGGACGCGGCAAATTTACCGAAACAGGGCTCGCGCGGTAAAAGCCAATAAAAAACCCGCAAAACCATGGGGTGAGCGGGTTTTAATTGGAGTCGGTATGCGGGTTATTCGATGTTCTGGATCTGCTCGCGCATCTGTTCGATCAAAATCTTCAATTCCATCGACACTTTCGAGGTTTCGACTGCAACCGATTTGGAGCCGAGCGTGTTCGATTCGCGGTTGAGTTCCTGCATCAAAAAGTCGAGCCGTTTGCCGATCGGGCCTTTGCCTTTGAGGATGCGACGCAGCTCGGACAAGTGCGCGCCCAGACGATCCATTTCTTCGGCGACGTCCACTTTTTGCGCAAAGAGCACCACTTCCTGGCGCACACGCTCGTCATCGGCGCTGCCCAGTGCTTCGATCAAACGTTGCTTGAGCTTGGCGTCGTAATCGGCGATCAGTTGCGGGATCAGCGGTTTGACGATGGCGACTTGCGCCTCCATCAGATCGGCACGCTCGACCAGCATGGCGGCGAGCTTTTCGCCTTCGCGCGCGCGGCTGGCGAGGAATTCTTCGAGCGCCTGATCCATCAGCGCCAAGACTGCGGCTTGGATTTGTTCAACGGGCAAGGCGTTGGAGACCAGTACGCCCGGCCAGCGCAGCACTTCGCCCATGCGCAATTCGTCGGATTCGGGCATGCGTGCCTGCAGCTCGCGCGCCACGCGCAACAGATCGTCGACCAGCGCGGTATTCAATTGCAATGCCCCGCCGGCTCCGCCGTCCTGCAAATTCAGGTTGATGCGGCATTCGAGTTTGCCCCGGCTGACGCGGGCGGCAATTTTTTCGCGCAGCGCGCTTTCCAGCGGGCGGCACTCTTCGGGCATGCGCAAGGTGACATCCAGAAAGCGGTGGTTGACCGCGCGCAATTCCAGCGACAGGGTTCCCTGCGGCCATTCTTTTTGTACGCCGGCATAGCCGGTCATGCTGTAAATCATGCAACGCTCCTTGGCGTCGGCTTTACTTCCGACGCGTCCATCATCCAAAATGCCAAGCACAGAACAATATAACGAAACCGGACGGATGGCGAATCCTGCAAATCAGCCGCTTGCGCGCGGCTACCAGCTCCAGAACTACACCATTGCCAAGTTGCTCGCCTCGGGTGGCTTCAGCATCGTGTATCTGGCGCATGACGAAAACGATTACCCGGTTGCGATCAAGGAATACCTGCCCAATTCGTTGGCGCTGCGTCGCGAGGGCGACGTGGTGGTGCAAGCCACCAGCGAAGGCAATCTGATGCTGTTCAAGCACGGCCTCAAATGCTTCTTTGAAGAAGGCAAGACGCTGGCGCGCATTCGCCATCCGAATGTGGTCAAAGTGCTGAATTTCTTTCGCGCCAACGATACCGTGTACATGGTCATGGAATACGAGCGCGGACGCACGCTGCAAAAAGAAATTCAGCTCAAGCACGATCGTGAAGGCGTGAGCGAAGACCTGATCCGCCATGTGTTCTACCAAGTGCTGCACGGCCTGCGCGAAGTGCATCTGCACAAGCTGCTGCATCTGGATATCAAGCCAGCCAATATCTACATCCGCAAGAACATGACGCCGGTGCTGCTCGATTTCGGCTCAGCGCGCCAGGCGCTGTCGGTCGAGCCCAATCGCTTGGCGCCGATGTACACACCGGGTTTTGCCGCGCCGGAACAATACGATAAAGAAGCCAAACTACTGGGGCCGTGGACCGATATCTACGGCATCGGCGCTTCGATGTATGCCTGTATCGCCGGCCTGCCGCCGCAGCCGGCCGATCAGCGCAAGGAAGAAGACAAGCTGGTTTCCTTGCATGAGCGTTTTGGTGATCGCTATTCGCCGGAACTGCTGAATCTGATTCACCAGTGCCTGAATCTGGATCCTGTTGAGCGTCTGCAAAGTGTGCCGCAATTGCAAAAATTGCTGCTTGAAGCCGCTTCCCCACCCGCCAAGCGCGGCTCGCTGATTGATACCGTCCGCCGCAAATGGCTGGCGCTGACCCGACCCCCGCAAAGAGAAACCACCCAATGAAATTCACTGTGTATCAGGACAGCCGTCGCGGCGGTCGCAAATCGAATCAAGATCGGGTTGGGTATTCCTACAGTCGCGACGCCTTGTTGCTGGTGATTGCCGATGGCATGGGGGGACATTTGCATGGCGAAGTGGCGGCGCAAATTACGGTTGAGCTGATTTCCGACCAGTTTCAGAAAAAAGCCCGCCCTTTTCTGACCAAACCGACCCAGTTTCTGGTGGATGCGATCAATCAGACCCACGAGGCCATCTTCAACTACGCCGCCAGCCACCGCATGACCGAAATCCCGCGCACCACCTGTGTGGTGTGCATTGTGCAAGATGGCATTGCTTACTGGGCGCATGTGGGCGATTCGCGCCTTTATCTGATTCGTAACGGCCAGGTTGTGGCGCAGACCAAAGATCACTCCAAAGTGCAAAAAATGGTCGATGCCGGGTTGATTACTGAAAAAGAAGCCTTGCACCACGCGGAAAAAAACAAGATTTACAACTGTCTGGGCGGTCATCATCAGCCCGAAATCGAACTAGGCGGCAAGCAGGCGCTGGTCAACGGTGACGCCATCATGCTGTGCACCGACGGGCTGTGGGGCGTGCTGGAAGAGGAGGAAATCGTCCATTTCCTGACCGCTTTCCCGGCCTTGTTTGCGATCCCGCAATTAATGGATCGCGCCGAACTGCGTGGCGGCAAGGATGGCGACAACCTCACCGCCGTGGGCATCAATTGGCATGAAGACGAAGATCGCGTGATCGCGGAAGGCAAAGAATTTATTTCCACGCTGAAACTCGATCAAGACACCATCAGCACCCATATCAGCGCGCTGCGTCCCGAACAGGATCAAGAAGTCACCGAAGAGGACATCGAAAAAGCCATTGCCGACATCCAGAATGCGCTGAAGAAATTCTCGATCTGATGGACTGCAAAGGTTTGCCGATGGATCTGCCTCAAATCGATTTGGTGCGAGAGCGGCTCGCCACCGCACGCCATGTGCTGTTCATTACCGGCGCGGGCGTTTCTGCCGATTCTGGCTTGCCAACGTATCGTGGCATCGGCGGTCTGTATAACGAGCAGCACACCGAAGAAGGCCTGCCGATCGAAGTCGCGCTTTCGGCCGAAGTGATGCGTCGAAATCCTGAAATCACCTGGAAATACCTGGCGCGTATCGAAGATGCTTGTCGGCACGCCGCGCCCAATGCCGCGCACCAAGCGATCGCGCGCTTGCAAGATCGCACCCAAGTCACCGTGCTGACGCAGAATATCGACGGCTTTCATACGCGTGCCGGGAGCCGTGATCTGATCGAAATCCACGGCAATCTTTTCGATCTCCACTGCCCGCGCTGCGGCCATGCTGAACGCGTAGCCGATTATGCGGGTTTTGCCCGTTTACCTCCTCCGTGTCCGGATTGTGGCCACGGCCTTCGCCCTAGCGTGGTGTTATTCAATGAAATGCTGCCGTCCGCAGCGTTGCAATCCTTACAAATGCAGATGGTGAAAGGCTATGACATGGTCTTTAGCATTGGAACCACCAGCGTTTTTCCTTACATTGCGCAACCTTTTCTTTTTGGGCGCGACATTGGCGCGCTGACCGTTGAAATCAATCCGGACGACACCGAGGTTAGCCGCTACGCTGACGTAAAATGGCGTATTGGCGCGGCAAGTGCCTTGACCCGGTTGTGCGCTTGAATACGTTTTTCAAAAACGTAACCATCCTTCTTTAGGCTTTGTTTCGAAACAACTGTAAGATTCAATCAGTTTTTGGAAAGATTTATAAGGAGGGACTGATGCGCAAGATGAATCTTCTGGCCGCCTGTTTGGCCGTCGCCCTAGCCGCGTGTACGGCAACTCCACCCGCAACACCGAATTTGCAAGCCATCCCTACCGCGCTGCCCACGGCGATGCCGACTTCTGCGCCGGTTCAAATGGCGCAACGCACGGCGGATGCCCGACAAGCGCAGGCGCTGGTGATGGCCTGGCAGGCGAAGGGGCAAGCGGCTGAAGCAGCTTATGATCCAAGTCCTGAACGCATTGAATGGCGTTTGGTGCGCAGTGCTTTGCCTGCCAATACCAAGCTGGCGGATCAGATGGCCTATGATGCGGCCGCTTTCGCCGCGCGCGCGAGTGCGCCTGCGCGCATTGAAATCGTGGTCAAGAACCATCGGGAAGATGAGCGGCTTAGTCGCGCCATCAAAGCCGGCGCTCTTGCCAGTGGCGGTAAAAACAAGGTCAAACTCGATCATGTGATTGCGCCTGCGCGTGCCCGGCAGATCTTGATCGAGACTCTGGATTCGCGCTGATTTTGGCGGAGTGATTGCCCATGGCCAAATCCTATCGCAATGCCAACACCGAAATGCGCGTGCATTTTGATGAAATGCAGGCCGAAGTCGAGCACAAGGTGGAAGAGGCGATGGCCTCTTTTCGTGAAGAACGCTTGCGCACCCAAGCGCGTCGCCCGCGAGAGCCAGAGCCTGCCCCGCCGCTTGCCAGCGTCAAGCGCCCAGCCTCGCGCTGGCCTTGGCTGATCGGCGCGGGCGGCGGTGCGCTGCTGCTTGGTCTGGGCGGCCTGCATGTCAGCGGCCCGATGGCGGGCGCGCCTCTGGCGCCTCCCACCGCGGAGCCAGTCCTACCGCCCGCCGTGCCGACAACTCAGCCCCATCCCGCATCGCGCCGCGCTACGCCTGTGCCGACCCTGGCGCCCACGATTGCGCCGCCAGCCGATTCGGCCACCGAGGTGCTGGCTAACCCGCAAACCGGGCTGGATGCCATCACCACGCCAGTGGTCACCCCAGCCGCCACACCCGCGCCCGCCAAGCCCCGCCCCCGCGCCAAGCCCACCCGTGCCCAGCGCTATTCCGAAGACCTGAGCGATTTATTGCAGAGGCGCTGAGGTCTTCGCTTCGGGCTGCGTTAAATTGTGTTGTTTGATGAAACGCTGATGCAGCGAGCGGTTCAGATTCTCAATCTGGCTGGCAAACCCCTGCAGATCATTGGGAAAGGTATTGGCCGCTTGGCGCATTACTCGGTCTGCCTCGGTCGGATTCCCTGCTCGCTCATGTCCAATGGCTTCATAAACGAATGACTTGATGCTGGGACGATACGCGTTGATTTTTCCCAGCACGGCCATTTCATTGGGTACATGTATGCCTTTGAATTTCTTGCCCAGCATACTGCTTTCCGGAGCGAGATAGTCGACCGTGGCTTTGGCAACGTCGTAATCAAAAAACGGATTGCCTTGCAAGGTTTGCAGTTTTTCCAAGCGAACCAGATTGTCTTTGTAAATCCAGCCCGGATAGCCGTTTTTACTCATTTTCCAGAACCAGTGCACTGACAAAGCACCGATCGCCATACCCACCACTAAAATCGCCAGCAAGGCCATGCGCAGTGCCCGGCAACCATTCACCAATCTGATCGGGCGGCCTGATTCAGATAGCGCTGAAATCAGCACAAACACCACCAGAAAATGGAAATACCACAGCGGAAATTCCAGCATGCTGTGGGTAACCAGAATGGCAAACAGCCCCACAGCACACAGCACCACACTGTCTTGCCATTGACGCCACTTTGCAGTCCACACGGCCATCAGCCCTGCCAGTAAACCGCCCCCCCAAATCCAGCCGTCTTCGGACATGATCTGAGCAAGGGCATTGTGC
>CAXYUI010000058.1:0-8738 GCA_964291975.1 uncultured Formivibrio sp.
GCGCGCACGTTCGATTCGATGTGATGCACAAAGGCGTAGGTCGCCACGACCATCAGCTCGTTGACTTCCACCGAGCCCGGCACGGCGATGCGGCCGAGATCGTTGCGCTCCAGATCGACCAGCATGATGTGCTCGGCGCGCTCTTTGGCGGTATTGATCAGCATGTCTTTCAGTGCAGCGTCTTCAACGGGATCCGTGGAGCGCGGGTGTGTGCCGGCAATCGGCCGGGTCTGGAGCAGATCACCGCGCAGTTCAACCAGACGTTCAGGCGATGAGCTGATGATCTGGTGTTCGCCCAGATCAACCAGCGCGGAAAATGGCGCCGGATTGGCCTGACGCAGCTGCGCGTAAATGTCGGCGGCAGAATTGCCCGCGACCGCCACATCCCAGCCGCGCGACAGGTTCACCTGAAACACATCGCCTTCATACACATAGCGTTTGCACGCCGCCACGCCATCCAGAAAAGCCTGCGGATCGTCCTCGGAAATCGACGCAATCGACAGTGGCTGGGCCTGCCAGACCGGTGCAGATTCGACGAGATTCGCCAACTCAGTCAGTTGCTCCGCCGTTTCAGCGACCAAGGTCGCCGTCTGTGCGGCGCGATCAACGATGATTGCGGCCGGGCAGCGGATCAGCGCAGCGACGGGAAAGTCGTCATCCATGCGCGCCGGGACGGTCGGCTCGAACACTTCGAGCAATTCGTAGCCCGCGTAAACAAACCAGCCGCCGGTGAACGGCAGATCAGAATCAATCGGATCAGTCTTGGGCAGCGCAGCCAGATCGTGAACGAAGTCAGCAGCCTGTACGTGCGTATAGATTTTGGATTCTTGCGGCAGGGCAAAGAGAATGTCGCGCCCTTCCTCTTTGCTGGACTGCAACAGCGCCGGAAAATGATCGCGCCGCGCCGCGTGCAAGGTCAGCAAATCGGGAACCACAGTAAGGGAATGGGTGAAGATTTTTGACATGGGCGCGATTGTAGCAGCCTCATCAAACACACGCCCGGCCTGAGCCGGGCGCGTTTCATGCAACAAATATTAACGCTCAAGCAGCATGGCCACGCCCATACCACCACCGATGCACAGCGTCGCCAGTCCTTTCTTCGCATCGCGGCGGACCATTTCGTGCAGCAGCGTGACCAGCACGCGACAACCCGAAGCCCCAATGGGGTGACCGAGCGCAATCGCGCCGCCGTTGACGTTGACCTTGCTCATATCCCACTTCAGCTCACGCGCTACACCCAAAGCCTGCGCGGCGAAAGCTTCGTTGGCTTCAATCAGATCGAGGTCTTCCAGCTCCCAGCCGGCGCGTTCGAGCACCTTCTTGGTTGCCGGTACCGGGCCGATGCCCATGATGGCCGGATCGACACCGGCGGAAGCGGCGGCCTTGATCGTCGCCAGCGGCTTGAGTCCGAGTTCCTTTGCCTTGGCCGCGGTCATCAGCATGACGGCCGCAGCACCGTCATTGATGCCCGAAGCATTACCCGCAGTCACCGTGCCTTCCTTATCGAACGCGGCACGCAGCTTGCCCAAGCCTTCGGCCGTAGCATCAGTCTTGATGAACTCATCGGTATCAAAAACCAACGGATCGCCCTTACGCTGCGGGATCAGCACCGGAACGATTTCATCCTTGAACTTGCCGGCAGCGCGCGCGGCGGCGGCTTTTTGCTGGGAAGCGAGTGAGAGCTCGTCCTGCTCTTGACGGGTGATGCCGTACTTTTTGGCGACATTTTCGGCGGTCACGCCCATGTGGTACTGGTTGTACACATCGGTCAGCCCGTCGTAGACCATGCTGTCAACCAAAGTGCCATTGCCCATCCGGATACCGTCGCGGCTGTTGTTAAGCAGATGCGGCGCGGCGCTCATGTTTTCCTGCCCGCCCGCGATCACAATTTCATTTTCACCAGACAGAATCGACTGCATCCCCAAAGCCACAGCTTTCAGACCCGAGCCGCACACCTGATTGATCGTCAGCGCCGGAGTAGCATCCGGTAGCCCGGCTTTGCGCAAAGCCTGACGCGCCGGATTCTGGCCAAGACCTGCGGTCAGCACATTACCCAAAATCACTTCACTGACGGCATCGGCAGCCACGCCAGTCTTGGCAAGCAAAGCCTTGATCACGGTTGCGCCCAGTTCCGGCGCCGGCACCTTGGCCAGCGAACCACCAAAATTGCCCAGCGCAGTGCGGGCTGCGGCGACGATAACGATATCGGTCATAGAAATCTCCTAAGAAGTTTTTGTTTTGATTAAGAAATTTTTTCTTGTACATAACGACCTGGTGCAGCTTCGATTGGCTTGAAGCTGGCATTGCCGTGTGTCTTGGGCGCGGCAATCTGTTTGCCGGACTTGGGCGCGAGCCATTGAATCCAGTCCACCCACCAACTGCCGGGACGCGATTCGGCACTGGCCATCCACGCGTCTGCATCCAGGCTCAGATCTTCATTGACCCAGTAATTGCGCTTGTTCGCGGCAGGATGGTTGATCGCGCCGGCGATATGGCCGGAAGCGCCCAGCACAAAGCGGATTGGCCCTTTGAGGATGTTGCGGCTCTGGTAAGCGGCCTTCCACGGCACGATATGGTCTTCGCGCGCGGCGAAGATGTAGACCGGCAAATCAATCTGCGTGAGGTCAATCGGCACGCCGCACAGCGAGAACGAATTGGGCTTCACTAGGTTGTTTTCCAGATACATATTGCGCAGGAAGAAGGTGTGCATCGGCAGTGCCAGATTGGCCGGATCGTTGTTCCAGTACAAAAGATCAAACGGCGGTGGCGTCTTGCCCTTGAGGTAGTTGTTGACGACGTAGTTCCAGATCAGATCATTGGCGCGCAGGGCAGAGAAAATCCGCGCCAGCTCTTTGCCATCAATCACGCCACCCTGGGCTTTGAGCGCTTCGCGGCTAGCGACGACATTCACATCGACAAAATGTTTGATGTCGCCCGGATCAGCGTGATCCAGCATCACGGTCATCAGCGTCACCGATTCGAACCAGTCCAGCCCGCGCGCCTTCATCACCGGAATGGCGGCCGCCACGATCTCGCCGCCGATACAGAACGACAGCACATTGATTTTTTCGGCTTTGCGGATCTTGCGCACAGTCTCGGCGGCGACCAGCACGCCACGTTCGATGTAATCGTCCCACTCGAGCTTGCTCAGCTCCGGGCTGACCGACTTCCACGACACCAGGAAAGTGGTGAAGCCTTGCTCGACGATGTAAGCCATCATCGAGTTTTGCGGTTGCAGATCCATGATGTAGTACTTGTTCACGCACGGCGGCACGACGAGCAGCGGCATTTCGTGGACTTTGTCGGTCGTCGGCGTGTACTGAATCAGCTGAAAGAGTTCATTTTCAAAAACGACCTGCCCCGGCGTCACCGCCAGATTTTTACCGACTTCAAACAGCGATTCGTCCGTCATGGTGATAGTGCCGCGACGAGCATCTTCGAGCAGCTTCTTCACGCCCTCAGACAAGCTTTCGCCATTGGTTTCGACCGCAAGCTTCATCACTTCCGGATTGGTGAACGCAAAATTGGTCGGGCTGATCGCGTCAATATATTGGCGCGTGAAGAAAGCGATTTTCTCGCGCATGGCCTCATCGGCATTGGCCGATTCGACCATTTCCATAATCCAGCGCGAAGTCAGCAGATAGTTTTGGCGGATGAAATCAAATAAAGGCTCTTCCCATTCCGGGGCGCTGAAACGACGATCATTCTTTTCCGGGGTGGCAACCACCGTTTTTTCTTTGGCGCCAATAAAACCGAGCCACAGATCCATATGCTGCCGGTAGTAGTCGCCTTGCTTGCCAAGCAAACCGCCACTTCCTTGCAACAGGGATTGGATCTGACTGTGAATTTCGCTGAGTTGTTGCGCAGGGTGGACACCCGATTGCAGTGAGTTGATCCAGTTTTGCATCCACTGCTGGTTAGCGCTGGTCAACTGCTCAAGAAAGCTCTGGAGCGAAGGAGGATTCTGCACGATGGGTCTCCATATTGTTTTTCAAGGGCAAAGCCTCTACATCTTAGACAATTGCCTAGAAAATTTTCAAGAAGCTGACGAATAAATTCCTAATAACTTACTATAAAACATAAAGTTCTTTCTACCATCCATCGCGTTAAGGCTTGATTTCACATGACATTCAAGCCGGCCTTCATTAGAATCTGGCCATATCGTTGTTACAACAACATCCGCCCCTCATCCGGAATCCGTCGCGTATGTTCAAGATTTCTACATCCCTTTGCGCTCTTGTCGCCGCCTTGGCTCTGGCCATGCCGGCGCAGGCCACCGCGGCCAGCGCAAGGAGCAAAACTGCCAGCAGCCAGAAATCCGGCAAGTACAGCAGTGCAAAAAAAGTCAGCAAACAATCGGCGAAGAAAAGCAATCGTCAACAGATCAAGAAAAACGCCATCGCCAATGCGCGTAAATCGGTGCACGTTACCCGCGTGACGGCACGACCGATCACTCTGGAAAACCCCGGTATTTCCTCATCGGCGGCGCTCATCATGCATGAGCGCACTGGCGAAGTGCTGTACCAGAAAAACCCCGACGAAATTGCTCCGATTGCCTCGATCACCAAGCTGATGACCGCCATGGTGGTGCTCGATGCGCAACTCCCGCTCAATGAATTGCTCACCATCAGCCAAGAAGATGTCGACACGCTGAAAAATACTTCGTCCCGTTTGGCGGTAGGAACGACGCTGACCCGGGGCGAGCTGCTGCTGCTGGCGCTGATGTCCTCGGAAAACCGCGCAGCATCCGCGCTGTCCCGCCATTACCCCGGCGGTCGCGATCACTTCATTCGCAAGATGAATGAAAAAGCAGCCAGCATCGGCATGCATCGTTCGCGCTTTTTTGACGCCACGGGTCTGACGCCGAACAATGTCTCAACACCGCGCGAGCTGGCGATTCTGGTTAAAACAGCGCATGAGTATTCGGAAATTCATCAGTTTTCGACTTCCAGCGAATACAACTTTGTTTCCAATCTCACCGGCCGCACCCAGTCTTTCCACAACACCAATCCATTGGTGAATTCGCAAGCGTGGGAAATTGGTTTGTCCAAAACGGGTTACATCAACGAAGCAGGTCGCTGCCTGGTGATGCAAGCCACCATCAACGACGCGCCAGTCGTCATGGTCTTGCTCGATTCCAACGGCAAATACACCCGGGTGGGCGACGCCCAGCGCGTGCGCAAATGGCTGGAAACCACCAGCGCCCATCTTTCACGGGCAGGCTGATTCAAAACAAAAACGCCGTCTCCCGATTGGGATAACGGCGTTTTTTTATGGCCAAAGCCAAGTTCAATCTTTCTGCTTCGGCTTGCAAGTGCTGATCCCGAACAGAGGGTAAAACGGGCAAAAGCGCATCAGTCCGGTCGCAAGCGGGATCAGGCCATACAAACCCAGCCCCGAATACTTGCCCAGCAGGCCGCTCACGCCCAAAAACAGCATGACCACCCCCAGAATGATGCGAGCGGCTCGATCCCAACCGCCGACGTTATAAACCGATTTCATCGTAAGACTCCTATCCAAGATGCTGCGCCAGCCACCACTTGAGTTGCCCCAGCGGCACGACGCCTGAAAAACGTTCAATTTCCTGCCCATTCCGGAACAAAGCCAGAGTCGGGATGCTGCGGATGCCGTACTCGGCCGCGAGTTCTGGCTCAGCTTCGGTATTGACCTTGGCAAACACCACCCGCCCCGCCTCATCCTGCGCCGCCACAGCAAAAGTGGGCGCAAAGAGCTGGCACGGTTTGCACCACGGCGCCCAGAAATCCACAATCACCGGTACGGGAGAATACTGTAACAAGCTCTTGAAATGACTGCGATCGACGTTCAGCGGCGCACCCGCCAACAAAGGCCGGTGACATACGCCGCACGATGGCGATTCTGCCAGTCGATTCGCCTCAAGCCGATTATTTTGCTGACAATGTGGACAGGCCAAAATCATCATTGCCTCCTTTACCCTTCTTGTTCTATATGAAGATATAATATTTAAGGCTCAATCATACTGCAAAGGAGAGTCGTCATGCCCGCAGTGCAAGTTTCTGCGATGCGCGAAGCCGCTGGCGCCGCCACTGCGCTGTTAAAAGCGCTCGCCAATGAAGACCGCCTGCTGCTCTTGTGCCAGATGGTCGAAGGCGAAAAGTGCGTGTCGGATTTTGAAAGACTGCTCGATATCCACCAACCCACGCTCTCGCAACAACTGGGCGTGCTGCGCAACGAAGGGCTGGTTCAAACCCGGCGCGAAGGCAAACACATCTATTACAGCCTGGCGAGCGAAGAGGCCGTGCGCATTCTGGAACTGCTCTACGGCTTCTACTGCCCCACCCCGCCGCGCGATCCCGCCTGAGCGCGCGGCCTGGGTTACAATGCGGGCAATCCAACTTTTGCCCGCCCCATGCTGAGCTACCGCCACGCCTTTCACGCCGGCAACCATGCCGACGTACTCAAACATCTGGTCGAATACCTGCTGCTCGATTACCTGAACCAGAAAGACAAGCCTTACTGGTACATCGACACCCACGCCGGCGCGGGCTGCTATGCCTTGAACGAAGGCTACGCCGCCAAGAACGCCGAGTACGAATCCGGCATCGCGCGGCTGTGGCAACGCACTGATTTGCCCGCCCCGGTTCAGGCCTATGTCGATCTGGTGCGCGCGCTCAACCCCGATGGCGAACTCAAGCTCTATCCCGGATCGCCCTTGATCGCCGATCAACTCTTGCGTCGCGACGACAAACTGCGTCTGTTCGAGCTGCACCCGAGCGATTTTCAATTGCTGGAAGACAATTTCGCCGACGCCGGCCGGCGCGTGCAGATCCAGAAAGCCAACGGTTTCGCAGGGATCAAATCCCTGCTGCCGCCGCCGCCGCGCCGCGCGCTGGTACTGATCGATCCGCCATTTGAGGACAAGCGCGATTACCAGCATGTGATTACCGCGCTCGAAGATGGACTGAAGCGTTTTGCGACTGGCACTTACGCGGTCTGGTATCCGCAATTACAGCGCGTGGAAAACAAAGAATTGCCGGCCAAGCTGGAAAAACTCGGCGCGAACTGGCTGCATGTGGCGCTCACCGTGCAAAAGCCATCCGCCGACGGTTTTGGCATGCATGGCAGCGGCATGTTCATCCTCAATCCACCGTGGACGCTGGCGCAAACACTGAAAGACATCATGCCTTGGCTCACCGAAGCGCTGGCGCAAGATGGCGGCGCGCGTTATATCCTTGAGCATCGCCAAAATTGAATCCCCTTTGTTCAATCCCGGGGCACAGCCCCTTCATCAGGAAATCACCATGGCCATCACCATCAATGACAAAGAAATCACGCCAGAGATGATCGAGGCGGAAATGCAACACCATCCGCAACACGAAAATCCGCAAGAAGCCGCGACCCAGACGCTGGTACTGCGTGAGCTGATGTTGCAGCGCGCCCGCGAAATTGGCTTGGTTGCTGAAAATGACGACGATTTGATCGGCTCGCTGCTGTCTCTGGAAGTGCCCGTTGAAAATGCCGATGAAGCCGAATGCCTGGCTTTCTTCGAAGCCAACAAACAGCATTTCCGTCAAGAAGAGCTCGTCGAAGCGCGCCACATCCTGTTCCCGCTTGAAGGCGGTGAACCCAGCCTGATCCGCGCCAAGGCCGAAGGCGTGCTCGACACCCTGAAAGCCAATCCGGAGCGTTTTGCCGAACTGGCGCAAGCGCATTCCGCCTGCCCGTCCGGCCCGGAAGGCGGCGCACTCGGTCCGATCGCCCGTGGCCAGACCGTGCCGCTGTTCGAGCGCGCGTTGTTTGCATTGGATGAAAACCAGCTTTGCAACGAACTGATCGAAACCCAATTCGGTCTGCACATCATCCAAGCCGGCCAAAAGCAAGGCGGCGGTGAAGTCCAGTTTGACGACGTCAAAGGCCAGCTTTCCGAATACCTCGGCGAAATGTCCATGCGCAGCGCGCTGCAAGACTATCTGGTCGATCTGGGCAAGAAGGCCAATATCATCGGCTACCAACTGCCGGGCACCGACGCGCAGCAGTAAGATCCTGATTCATCGATAAAAAAACGCCAGTCAAAAGACTGGCGTTTTTCATTTGGCAGACCGGATCAATAACTCACGCCGGCCTTCTTCGCATAATCAAACAGCGTCGTGCCATAGCTGCCACCCCACTGGTAGCCATAACGGCGCTCAGCCTCGATTTCCATGATGTTGTAGAAAGTGCCGCCAGTACGATCACTAAAGAAACCCTTATCCTCAGTCACTTCGTAGAAGCGATACCACATGGTGCTGCCCGTCTTGGCCTGAATCGGGTTGTAGGTATCGTCGGTGCTGCCAGAAGCGCGACTCACATAGGCAGTATCGAGCACCTTAACCGCGCTGCTGTTGTACCAGGCCAGTGCACCCTTCACGGCGGCGGCCACTTCTGCCGTTTGCGGACGCGTCATCAGGAATGCCGTCACCAGCACCGATTCCTTGCCGCTCTTGGAAGGCAGCTCGTAGGCGCGTGCACCGAGCGGCGCGAAAGTCACCGGATCGTGCTGGGCGCACCAGACAGTCAGCTTGCCATTTTGTTTGATCTGGGCTTTGAGGATGAAGTCGATGCCCTTGGCGATTGCATTGGCGAGTCTGGCGTATTGATCAGCGGTGAAGAGATCGGTTGCGTCCAGCGGGGCTGCTTTCTTGGCGACTTGATCCAGCACGATCATTACGCGAGCCATGGCATCGTCGTTGAAGGTGACGTAATTCGAATAGACGGTGTCA
>CAXYUI010000059.1:0-8700 GCA_964291975.1 uncultured Formivibrio sp.
TTTTTTGACGTCGCCTCGGGAAAAATTTCTCTGGAAAAATACCGGGGCAAGATGGTACTGATCGGCGCGACCGCCCCTGGCATCGGCGCGGCGCTGACTACGCCGGTCGAAGCCGCCTTGCCGCCGGTGCTGGTCGAAGCCAACATCCTTTCCGCGCTGATGCAGCAGCAGTATTTTGTGCAACCGGCGTGGGCGCCTGCTCTGGCCTTTGGCGCAAGCCTGCTGGTGGCGCTGTATCTGTGTTTGCTCTTGCCGCGTCTTGGCGCGGGTATTGGCGCTGCGCTGAGTTTGGGCATCAGCATCATGCTGGTCGGCGGAGAGTTCTACTTATTGACCCAACAGCTGATCTGGCTGCCGCTGATGACTTCGGCCTGTTTGTTGCTGATCGGACATCTGGCGCTGACCACCAAACGCCATCTCTTGACCGAGGCGCGCCAGGAAGCGGCGAGCGCGGCTTCGGCTGAATCGAACCGAATGCTGGCTCTGACCTTTCAGAGCCAGGGGCAGCTCGATCTGGCTTTCGACAAGCTGCGCCGCGTGCCCAAAGATGAAGAAGCCTGCGAGCCGCTTTACAATCTGGCGCTCGATTTTGAACGCCGCCGCCAGTTCAACAAAGCGCAGGCGGTTTACGACTATCTGCTTTCTTTTGCGCCCGATTTCCGTGATGTCAAAACCAAGCGCCAGCGCGCGCAGGCCATGTCGGAAACGGTGGTACTGGGCGGCGGTTCGCAAAACGGCACGCGCATTCTGTCTGACGGTTCGGTGGAAAAACCGATGCTGGGTCGCTATCAGCTGGAACGTGAACTGGGCAAGGGCGCGATGGGCGTGGTCTATCTGGGCCGCGATCCCAAGCTCGGTCGCGAAGTCGCGATCAAGACCATGGCGCTTTCCGAAGAATTTGAAGCCGGCCAGCTTGATGAAGCGCGCGCCCGTTTCTTCCGCGAAGCCGAAACTGCAGGCCGGCTGAGTCATCCGCAAATCGTGACGATTTTCGACGTCGGCGAAGAACACGATCTGGCTTATATCGCCATGGAATTGCTCAAAGGCGATAGCCTAGAAGTCTGGGCGCAGCCCGCTAAACTGTTGCCGCTCACCGAGGCCTTGGCCGCGATCCGCCAGGTTGCGCTGGCGCTGGATTACGCGCACAAGCAAAACGTGGTTCACCGCGATATCAAGCCGGCCAACATCATGTACGACCGCGCCAGCCGCAAGATCAAGGTCATGGATTTTGGCGTGGCGCGCATCACCGATTCGAGCAAGACCAAGACCGGCATGGTGCTGGGCACGCCGTCCTTTATGTCGCCCGAACAGCTGGCCGGCAAGAAGATCGACGGCCGTTCCGACCTGTTTTCGCTTGGCGGCACGCTGTATCAACTGGTGTGCGGCCATCAACCCTTTGGTGGCGATACGCTGGGTGAGCTGATGTTCCATATCACCAATGACGCGCCGCCCGATCCGCGCAAATTCAATCCGCAACTGCCGAGCGTGCTGTACGCACTGATTATGAAAGCGATGCACAAGGATGTAGCGCAGCGCTTTCAGAGCGGCGCACAGTTCGCGCTGGCCATCGCCAAACTGGAAGGCGCGCTGCAAAAACGTCAGGGAGCCGCTTCATGAATCCTGGTCTGCGCGATGCGCTTGAAGTGGTTGGACTCACCGATACCGGCCGCATGCGCGACCACAACGAGGATGCGATCAGTTTTGACGCGGATCTCGGGTTTGTGATTCTGGCTGACGGCATGGGCGGTTATAACGCCGGCGAAGTGGCCAGCGGCATTGCTGTGGAAGAAGTCGCGCGCGGGCTGCGCGAGGCCATCAGCGGAACGCCTCTGCATGCCGAACAACCGGGAACGGTGTGGCCGCAATCGCACCGCATCTTGCGCGATGCGGTGGAAATGGCCAATAGCGTGGTGCATGCCACCTCGCTGCGCGATGCGCGTTTTTCCGGCATGGGCACGACGCTGGTGGCCGGGGTGTTTTATGACAATCGGATTGTATTGGCTCATGTGGGTGATTCGCGCTGCTACCGCTGGCGCGATGGCCAGATGGAACAGCTGACGCGCGATCATTCTTTGGTGCAAGAACAGGTTGATGCGGGGCTGTTGCAGCCGGAAGAAGCGCAAGCCTCGCTATACAAGAATCTGGTCACCCGGGCGGTGGGCGTTGAGGCCAGCGTGCTGGCCGAGGTGCAAGACTATCCCGTGCAGGTGAATGATCTGTTCTTGCTGTGTTCGGATGGCCTGTCCGACATGCTGGATGACGCGACAATCTCTGAGATTTTGTCCGACAATACGCAAGGCTTGATGGCGGTGGCCTGCTCTTTGATTGAGCACGCCAATGAGGCTGGCGGACTTGATAATATTTCTGTTTTATTAGTGCGCATCCGGCGCGATTTCCGGATCGGTCGCGGCTTGCTGCAACGCTTGACTGCTTGGCTGAAATAAAAAAACGCTTTTGGGACCAACATGGCAAAACTGCAGTTATTGCAACATGGCGTGGTGATTGACGAATTTCCACTGTCTGCACGCACTACGATTGGCCGGCGCTCGCGCTGTGATGTGTTTCTGGATCATCCCGGTGTTTCGGGCATGCACGCCATCCTTGAGCGCGTGGGGGAAAATTTCTTTATTCAGGATCAGGACAGCACCAACGGCACCTTGCTCAATGGCCGCAAGGTTACGCATACCCGCTTGCACGATGGCGATGAGCTCCTGATTGCACGCAAGTTCAAGATGCGGTTTATTTTGCGCGAATCGCTCGAAGTCGCCAAAACCGTGATCTTGCCGATCGACGACCCTTCGCCGGTCTCGATTCCCCCCGTCATGCCCAATGCAATTGTTCGCGTACTGGAAGGCCCGCATGCCGGCAAAGAACTGCCGCTGGTGCGGGAGCAAACCACGCTGGGCAAACCTGGCCAGCAGGTGTTGGTGATTGCTCGCCGTGACGGGAGCTATTTTTTGAGCCAGCTCGAAGGTCGTGGCGAACTCGATGTGAACGGCAATCCGGTACAGCATTGGCCGCATCGGCTCAGCCCTGGCGATCGTGTCCGCCTGCTCGACAGTGTCTTGCGTTTTGAATATCGGAGCTAATGCATCATGGATGTCAGGATACTGGGATGCAGTGGTGGCATGGGCGGCGCCGCCCGAACCAGGGCTTTTCTGGTCGACGATCACATCCTGATCGATGCCGGCACCGGCCTGAGCGAGCTCTCTTTGCTTGAGATGGCGGCCATTGACCATGTTTTCCTGACCCATTCCCATTTTGACCATATCGCCTGCCTGCCCATGCTGCTCGATTCGGTGATGAGCCTGCGTAGTAAGCCAGTACAAGTGCATGCGCTGCCAGAAACCATCGAAGCGCTGCGGCAGCATGTGTTTAACTGGCATATTTGGCCTGATTTCACCGTGATTCCCGATGAAGAATGGCCTTTTTTGCAATTTTCCCCGATTCTCGAAGGCGAAAGCCATACCGTCGATGGCCTGATCTTCACCGCCTTGCCGGCGCATCACACCGTACCAGCCATTGGTTTTCAGATTGATGCTGGCCACGCTTCGTTGGCGTTTAGCGGAGATACGCTGGGTGGGGCGGATTTCTGGCGTGCGGTGAATGCGATCGAAAACCTGCGCGCCCTGATTATCGAAACGGCATTTCCCGAGCGTGAAGTACTGCTGGCGCGCCGCTCACGCCATCTTTGCCCTTCGTTACTGCATCACGAGCTGGCACAACTGACGCGCCCGGCGGAAATCCTGATTACGCACCTCAAGCCAGCTGACGCTGAGCGCATTATGCAAGAGCTGCAGGCGCAAGGCCTGGCTGTGCGCGAATTGCAACAGGGGCAAACGCTCCAATTCTGACGTTTTTCCATTTATTTCCCTTCGCCAAACTGTGCGTACTTCTCGCGCCATCCTCCTCTCACCCCGCAGCACGACGCTCGGGCGTGATGCAAAAACAACACCTGATTTTCACTTTTTTTGCCTTGGATTATTGAGCAAATTGCGCTTCATTTGTGGCGCATTTTTACACTCGCTTGTCTGTGCTAAGTAATTGTATAGAAAAGATTTATCTGTATTTTTGCTTGCGGTTTTTTAGCGTGATTTACACGCGGGCAAACATGGCTTAGTGGTCCGACCATCGGACAAAAAGACCAAGGTGCGTTTGGACTATTGACCACCTAGCAAGGGCGCGCGTAAAAAGGTAGCCAGCCCGATGTAGTTACATTCCGACAGCAACAGGAATGTATTGCAGACCTTGGTGAATGGTTTGCTTGTAAGGATTGAACAAAGAGCTGCGTGGTAACTGACATCAAAACAGTTACCATGCGAAAGATGTTCGGCTCAGACCGGACATGAACTGAAATCCAAATTTCCAAATCTCTCGAGCAGGAGGAAGTATGAAGCTGAAACTCACGAAACTGTCCGCACTGATGGCCACGGCTGCAGTGACTCTGACGCTGGCATCCAATGCCATGGCGGCTGAAGTTCTCAAGGCTGCCGACGTGCATCCGGAAGGCTATCCGAACGTGGTCGCCATGCAGAACCTCGGCAAAAAGCTCGAAGCACAAAGCAAAGGCAAGTATTCGCTCAAGATGTTCCCGGGCGGCGTGCTGGGTGATGAAAAGTCCGTGATCGAGCAGGCACAGGCTGGCGGTATCGACATCATTCGTATTTCTCTTGGACCGCTGGGCCCGGTGGTGGCTGATGTCAACGTCTTCAACATGCCGTTTGTGTTCCGCGATGAAGCGCACATGCGCAAGATCATCGACGGCCCGATCGGTCAGGAAATCCTCGACAAGATCACCGCAAGCTCGGCCGGTCTGGTCGGTCTGGGTTGGATGGATGGCGGCACCCGCAACCTCTACACCAAGAAGCCGATTCGCAATGCCGCAGATCTGAAGGGTCAGAAGATCCGCATGATCGGTAACCCGCTGTTCATTGAAACCATGAACGCCATGGGCGGTTCCGGTATCTCGATGGGTGTGAGCGAACTGTATAGCGCGCTGCAAACCGGCGTGGTTGATGGCGCTGAAAACAACGAGCCGACCTATGTGACGCACAACCACCACACGGTGGCCAAGTTCTACAACCACACGGGTCACCTGATCCTGCCGGAAATCGTGGCGTACTCGAAGAAGAACTGGGAAAAGCTTTCGAAGGAAGATCAGGCTGTGATGAAAAAGCTGATCCGCGAAGCTCAGCTTGAACAGCGCAAGCTGTGGGACAAGCGTGTGGCCGATTCCCGCGCCAAGATGAAGCAAGACGGCGTGAAGGTCATCACCGATGTGAACAAGGCTGAGTTCTTCAAGCTGACCCAGCCGGTGCGCGACAAGTACGGCAAGGATTACGCCGCACTGATCAAGCGTATTCAAGACGTGAAGTAATCAAGGGCGGGTGAAAACTCGCTGGAAATAGAGGCTGCCAGACCGATCAAATCATTCCTGCCCAGTGGCAGAACGACCGATCTGGCAGCCTTGTTTTTGCCCTGCATTTGCCCAAAGCGGCAAAAAGTTTGGGTTGTTACGTCTGGAATCACGATTTCCAGAAAGGAAGAAGCAAGATGAAAAACGCATATATCAATGCCATGGACAAGCTCTACTGGCTTTGTATCTGGATTGCCGGCCTTTCCATGGTCGTGATGACTCTGGTGGTTCCTATTCAGGTGGTCGCGCGCAAATGGTTTGACTCCGGTCTTTCCTGGCCGGAACCGCTCGCACTGATGTGCATGATTGTTTTCACTTTTATTGGCGCCGCAGCCGCATATCGCGCTGGTTCGCATATTGCCGTGACCATGCTGACCGATCGTTTGCCGCCCAAAAGCAAATATGTTTTTGCCCGCTTTGTTGACGTCCTGATGGCGCTGGTTGCTGCCTTTGTGATCTGGTACGGCATGGATCGCGTGCTGTTCTTTATGGAAACTGGCCAAACCCTGCCTGACTTCGTTTCGGTCAAGGTGAGCTGGACCTATCTGCCGCTGCCGATTGGCTCGCTGGCCACCCTGTTGTTCATCATTGAAGCCGTGCTGTTCGGTCATCAGACCCATCGCCCGATCGTGATGATTGGCAGTCATGGTGGCGACACCGAACAAGAAGCTTAAAAGTCAGGAGTCAGAATCATGGATGCTTTGGTTGTAATGGGTACTTTCTTTGGCTTACTGGCGGTGGGTTTGCCGGTGGCCTACACGCTGGGTCTGACGGCAATGGTCGGCGCAATCTGGTTCACCGGCGATTTGTCTTTCCTGTCGATCCTGATGCTCAAAATGGGTGACGGGGTCAGTAAATTCAGTTTGCTCGCCATCCCGTTCTTTGTGCTGGCTGGCGCGATCATGGCCGAAGGCGGCATCGCTACGCGGCTGATTAACTTTGCCTCGATTTTCGTCGGCTTTATTCGTGGCGGTCTGTCGCTGGTGAACATTCTGGCTTCGACCTTCTTTGGCGCGATTTCTGGTTCGTCGGTGGCCGATACCGCCTCCATTGGCTCGGTGATGATCCCGCAGATGGAAAAGCACGGCTATCCGCGTGAATACTCGGCGGCTGTCACGGCTTCCGGTTCGGTGCAGGCCATTCTGATTCCGCCTAGCCACAACGCGGTGATTTACTCGCTGTATGTCAGCGGCGCGTCGATTCCGGCGCTCTTCCTGGCCGGCGTGCTGCCGGGTTTGGCTTTGTGCGTGACCTTGATGGCGCTGTGCGTGTATTTCGCAACGCGCCGTGGCTATCCCAAGGGTGAAATGCTGACGATCAAGCAAGCGACTCGTCAGATGCTGGATGCGCTGCCAGGTTTGTTCACGGTGGTCATCATTCTGGGCGGCATTTTGTCGGGCTGGTACACCGCTACCGAATCGGCGGCCGTGGCTTGCGTTTACGCCTTCTTGGTCACCATGTTCGTCTATCGCGATTACAAGTGGCATCAACTGCCGGTGCTGGTTCATCGCACTGTCAAAACGGTGTCGATTGTGATGATTCTGATCGGCTTTGCTTCGGCCTTTGGTCAGAGCCTGACCATGCTGGATCTGCCGCGTCAGATTTCGGAACTCTTCACCAGTGTTTCCGATAACCCGATCATGATTCTGCTGGCGATTAACGTGCTGCTGATGATCCTGGGCACGCTGATGGACATGGCTCCGCTGATTATGATCATGACCCCGATTCTGTTCCCGGTGGTGGATCAGTTCGGTATCCATCCGGTGCACTTCGGTTTGGTGATGATGGTCAACCTGGGTATTGGCCTGATTACGCCGCCGGTGGGCTCCGTCCTGTTTGTGGCCAGCGCCGTCTCGGGCAGAACCATCGAAGCCGTCACCAAGGCGATGATCCCGTTCTTTGCTGCGCTGTTTGCCGTGCTGATTCTGGTGACCTATGTGCCGAGTTTATCGCTGTGGTTGCCGCGCGCCGTGGGCGCACTGCCGCCGGGCGTGACCGCGCAGGACGACGTGGGTGAAGCCTTTGCGGGCAAGGAAGTCGCGATCAATGTGCTCGGCAACGACAAGAACCACGATCCGAAATCGGCTATGTTCATCCGTACAATCAAACTCAAGCCGGAACTTGGTTCGGCTTATGCTGATGGCGACAAGATCATGTTCACACCCAACCCGGTCGTGACCGGCGAAGTGAAGATGATGTACGTCATCACCAACGGCGAAGGCGGCTCCGACCGCGCTTACCTGACCGTGAACGTCAAGCCTTAAGGCGCTGGCGCTCCAATCCAACCGCACTCTACGGAGTGCGGTTTTTTTGCGCTCGAAGTTTGTCCGTGGATCGCGCACAATCGCCCCATGCACACCGATCATGGATACCGCGATGGATTTTGAAACCGTCATCGACCGCACGGGCAGAGACAGCCTGAAATGGGACAAATACACCGGTCGCGACATCTTGCCGCTGTGGGTGGCGGACATGGATTTTGCTGCGCCGCCGGCGGTGCTGGATGCTTTGCATCAGCGCATCGACCATGGCGTATTCGGGTATACCCGCGCCGGTGCGCAACTGAATGCCAGCACCGTGGCTTACCTTGCGCGCCGCTACGGCTGGCCGATCGATGCCGAGCAGCTCGTCTGGCTGCCGGGTCTGGTTCCGGCGATCAACCTGGCTTGCCGCGCCTTTGCGGCAGCCGGCGATGCGCTCGTCACCGCCACCCCGGTCTATCCGCCATTTCTGAGCGCGCCCGGACTCAATGGTCTGGAACTGATCCGCGTACCACTCGTCGAATCCGCCTGCGGCCAGTGGGATTGGGATTTTGCCGCGCTCGAAGCAGCAATCACGCCAAAAACACGCATCCTCTTGCTGTGCCACCCACAAAACCCGGTGGGCCGCATCTGGACGCGCGCGGAGCTGGAACGCCTCGCGGCGATGGCCGAACAGCACGATCTGGTTGTGGTCAGCGATGAAATCCATTGCGATCTTTTGCTGGAAGACGGCGCGCGGCATATTCCGTTCGCCAGCGTCTCGGCGGCGGCCGCCGCGCGCACGGTCACGCTGATGGCGCCTTCCAAAACCTATAACGTGCCGGGGCTGAGCTGCGCTTTTGCGGTGATCGGCAATCCGGCGCTGCGCCTCAAGTTCCAGCGCGCGATGCGCGGCATCATGCCGGAAATCAATGTGCTGGGCATGGTCGCGGCCGGGGCAGCTTTCCGCGCCGGGGCTGGTTGGCATCACGCGCTGATCGCCCGGCTGCGCCGCTATGCGGCGCGGGTGGTTGCGCAACCGGA
>CAXYUI010000060.1:0-8655 GCA_964291975.1 uncultured Formivibrio sp.
CGTGTGGTAATCACTGCTGCGCAATTCAGCCAGATCAAAGCGCGGGGTAATGCCGCGCAGCGCAGGCGCCGCCGAGAGCGATTGCAGTCGATCCAGCGACTGCAGGATTGACGGTAAAGCTGGCAGGTGCTGACGCGCCACGCGCAGCGCATCTACGCCGCCATAGCAGTTGGGCAAGGCAAGAAAGCCAGCCTTCAGACCGGCATCCAAGCCGTCACAGGCAAGCTGCAGACCGGGAATATCCTTTTGCTGCAAGGCCATGAAAATATCATCCCGGCGCGCGCCACTCAGGCCTGCCGCATCGGCCAAGGCATGAAAGAGGCCAATGTCGCCGATATCCAGACGCAGGTTTTCTACGCCCGCCAACCTCAAGCTGGCAAACATCAGTTCAATGATTTCAACGTCAGCGGCCAGATCGGACGAGCCGTAGATTTCAGCGCCGATCTGGCGTGGTTCGCGACTCGACAACAGGCCATCTGGACGAGTATTGACCACCGAACCGGCGTAACACAGCCGCGCCACACCCTGACGATTGAGAATATGTGCGTCAATGCGCGCCACCTGCGGGGTGATATCGGCGCGCAAGCCCATCTGGCGGCCAGTCAGCTCGTCCACCAATTTGAAGGTCTTCAGATCCAGCGCGCGATCATCCTGGGTAAACAGCGATTCGACATACTCAACCAGCGGCGGGACGACCAACTCATAGCCGTAAGAAGTGAACAGATCGAGCACCCGACGACGCAGGCTTTCAATCTGGCGCGCTTCGCCAGGCAGTACGTCAGAAATATATTCAGGCAAAATCCAGTTACGCATCACTCACACTTTCCAGCCACGCTTAGCGCAGCCACAGAGCCGAAATCAGTCCGGCCACCATCAATCCCAAACCGATCAAGCGAATCTGCCGGTCGGGCAAACTCGCCAATCGCAACATCCACTGCCGCCAGCGCGCAGGCTGCGTAAACGGCATGATGCCCTCGCACACCAGCATGAGCGCGAGGGCAAGCCAGAGCGTATCCATCATGCCGGTTTACTTTGCCCCGGCGCGCGGATTTTTCATGTATTTGAAGAAATCACTGCTCTGGTCAATGACCATCACATCGCTCTTCTTGGCAAAACTTTGTTTGTACGCATCCAGACTCTTGTAGAAGGCATAGAACTCTGGGCTGCGGCCATAGGCATCCGAATAGATCGAAGCGGCGCGCGCGTCGCCTTCACCCTTCATCTGCTGCGCTTTGTTGTAAGCATCGGCCAGGATCACTTCGCGCTGCTTGTCGGCATTGGCTTTGATCTTTTCTGCTTCTGCCGAACCTTCGGCGCGCAACTGGTTGGCCACCCCTTTACGCTCGGAGCGCATGCGCTCATACACCGAATTAAGCGTGGCGTCTTCGAGTTCAACGCGCTTGATCCGCACATCAATCACTCGGACACCCATGCGCGCCGCATCGGCATCAGCCGCCTTGCGCACATAATCCATGACTTCGTCGCGCTTGCCGGAAATCACATCCTGCACAGTGCGCTTGCCAAACTCATCGCGCAGCATGTTGTTGACGGTATTACGCAGGCGCTCACGCGCTTTACTCTGGTCGACCCCCACGGCTTTGTAGAACCGCTCCACATCAACGATCTGGAACTTCACAAAGCTGTCGGCTTTCACGTTCATCTTTTCGATGGTTTGAATCCGTGCAGGTACATTTTCGTCAATGGTTTGAATGCGCTTGTCAAAATGACGCACTTCCTGCAGCAAAGGCACCTTGAAATGGAAGCCCGGATTCTTAATCACGCGCACCGCTTCCGAAAACTGGAAAACGATCGCATATTGGCGCTGATCAACCGTGAAAAATGACAATGACAAAACGAACAGGCCACCGAGGATCACGGCCAGAACGGGCAAAATACGATTCATGGTCTGATCTCCTTAACGGCCCATGCGGCCGGTATTGGCGGGTTCGATCCGCACAGGCTCAGGCAAGCGGGTCACGACAGGTTCGCTCGCCGTTGCGCTTTGTGCTGCGGTTTGCTGCAGGAGCTTGTCAAACGGTAGATAGAGCAAATTGCCACCGGACTTCTGATCGACCAGTACCTTGGTGGTGTTCTGGTACATCTGCTGCATGGCGTCGAGATACATGCGATCGCGCGTGACTTGCGGCGCCTTGCTGTATTCGGCATAAACCTGCTTGAAGCGCGAAGCATCGCCTTCGGCGCGCGCCACCACTTGCTGGCGATAGCCCTCGGCTTCTTGCACCAGACGCGCGGCCGCGCCACTGGCTTTCGGAATCACATCGTTGGCATAAGCCGTGCCTTCGTTGATGAGACGCGCTTTGTCTTGGCGAGCTTGCACCGCATCAGCAAAAGCGGCTTGCACTTGCTCGGGCGGCTGCACGTCAGAAATGTTCACGCGCGAAACGGCGACGCCAGTTTCATAGCGATCGAGCAAATTCTGGATCAGCTCCTTGGTATCTTCGGAAATCTTGCCACGGCCTTCATTGAGGACATAGTCCACCTTGTTGCGCCCCATCACTTCACGGATCGCCGACTCGGCAGCCTGTTTGACCAGATCATCGCCATCCTTGAATTGCGATACGTTCTTGAACACGAAATCGCTGGCCGACTTGAAGTTGTACTGCACTTCAAGCTGGACTTCGATGATGTTCTGATCGCCCGTCAGCATGGTCGATTCATCAGCTGCGGTGCTGGCGCCACGCACGCCCACTTTCAGGCTGCGCAATTCAGTCACATTAACGGTGAGATTATTTTCAATGGGTCTGGGCAAGCGCCAATGCAGACCCGGCTTGGCCACGGTGTCCACATGGCGACCAAAGCGCATGATCACGGCGTTTTCGCGCTCGTCAACCACATAAAAGCCAGAAGCCGCCCACAGCACGGCAATCACGCCAACGATGGCGACCGCGCCCGAGGTTGCGGCAAAACCGGATCCACCATCAGAAGGCGGACGACGCTCGCCATTGCCGCCGCCAAAGAAACGGCCGAGCTTGTCGCTCAGGCCGCGAAATACTTCATCAAGATCAGGCGGGCCGTTCTTGCGGCCGCCGTTTTGCGGATCGTTCTGGCTCATTGTTCTGTTATCCCTTCGCTGGATTGGCTCATTGCCTCTATCAGGGCTGACCGGAGTAAATCAAGTCCCTGTCCTCCAATGGCACTCACGCGCACGGCGCGAATTCTACCATACTCGTCACGCTCGACGTCCGGCGCAAGCCCCTTCAAGTCGATCTTGTTCCAGACCAGCAATTGCGGAATTCGTTCAGCGCCGATTTCAGCGAGCACCTTGTTGACTTCAGTGATCTGCATGTCGCGCAAGGGATGATTGGCATCGACCACATGCAAGAGCAGATCCGCTTCGATGGTTTCTTCCAGCGTGGCGCGGAAAGATGCCACCAGCGTGTGCGGCAGCTGACGGATAAAGCCCACCGTGTCGGAAATCACTACCGAATGCTCGGGATCGAGATAGAGCTTTCTGGATGTCGTATCCAGCGTTGCGAACAACTGATCGGCCGCATAAGCGCGCGCCTTGGTCAAGGCATTGAACAGCGTCGATTTGCCGGCGTTGGTATAGCCCACGATCGAGATGCTGAACTCATTACGCCGCACCCGTGAGCGGCGCTGGGTGGCACGCTGCTTTTGCGCCGTGGCCAGTTGATCCTTGAGCCGCTTGACGCGAATGCCAATCAGACGGCGGTCGGTTTCCAGTTGCGATTCACCCGGCCCGCGCAAGCCAATGCCGCCCTTCTGGCGCTCCAAGTGAGTCCAGCCGCGCACCAGCCGGGTTGCAATGTGTGACAACTGCGCCAATTCAACCTGCAACTTGCCTTCAGCGGTACGCGCGCGCTGCGCGAAGATATCCAAAATCAGCGTGGTGCGATCGAGCACCCGACATTGCAGACGTTTTTCGAGGTTGCGCTCCTGCGCGGGGGAGAGTTGATGATTGAAAATCACCAGTTCTGCGCCCGTGGCGCGCACCACCTCACCGATTTCATCCGTCTTGCCAGTGCCAGCAAAATAAGCGGGGTCAGGACGAGAGCGTTTGCCTTCGACGATATGCAGGACAGTGACCCCGGCACTTTCGACCAGCTGGACAAATTCATCGACCCCATCGCGAAAATCGGGCTCGTTGAAATCCAGACACACCAGTACGGCGGAGTCTCCGCCTTTATGACGATCAAACATGTTTTGGCCAGCAAAAAACCCCGCAAGGCCAAGCCCCCGGGGTTATGCATTCAAAGAGAAAAATCAGGCGTCGACCGCAGCAGCTTGCGGCTGTTCGTGCGGAATCGAAACAGAACGCGACGGCACGACGGTGGAAATTGCGTGCTTGTAAACCATTTGCGTCACGGTGTTGCGCAGCAGCACCACATATTGGTCAAACGATTCAATTTGACCTTGCAGCTTGATGCCATTGACCAGATAGATCGACACCGGAATATGTTCCTTACGCAAGGCGTTCAGAAACGGATCTTGCAGCATTTGCCCCTTGGCGCTCATTTTTTTCTCCTGTTTTGCTGTTATTGGTGCAGGCTTTGCGGGTTGCCCGATCATGGTACAGCATCAGCGGCAGACAGTGAATCTTCCGCCTCGCGACTTTACCGTCTTTCTACCTGTTTACGACGCCCCGGGTGCACGCGACGAGCACGTTCTTTTTCTGCCTTCGCCTCAAACGGGTTGTCGCTTTGCTTGTATTGCACCCGCAACGGCGTGCCTTGCAGTTTGAACATCTTGAGGAAAGTGTGTTCCAGATAGCGCCAGTAAGCCGCCGGCACCGCATCGAGCGCATTGCCGTGAATCACCACCACCGGCGGATTGGTGCCGCCTTGGTGGGCGTAGCGCATCTTGGGACGAATACGACCGGAAATCGGAGGTTGCTGGCGCTCCAGCGCCAGTTGCAGCGCACGGGTCAGCTTCGGCGTGGGGATCTTTACCATCGCAGCGGCATAGGCTTGGTCAATGGACGCAAACAAATCGCCCACGCCTTTGCCCTGCAACGCCGAGATGTAATGGAACTTGGCAAAATCCAGGAAAGCCAGTTTGCGGGCGATATCACGCTTGATATTGTCACGCTGCTCTTCGCTGGCGGCTTCCCACTTATTGATCGCCACCACCAAGGCGCGGCCGCTTTCCAGTACAAAGCCGGCCACACGACCATCTTGCTCGGAAACATCTTGCGTTGCGTCGAGCACCAGCACGGCCACGTTGGCGTCTTCGATCGCTTTCATGGTCTTAACGACAGAAAACTTTTCAATCGCGTCGTTCACTTTACCGCGACGGCGCACGCCAGCCGTGTCGATGATGGTGTACTTGCGCTCGCTGCGCTCGAAATCGATGTAAATCGAATCGCGGGTCGTGCCCGGCGCATCAAAGGCAATGACGCGCTCCTCGCCCAAAATGGCATTGACCAGCGTGGACTTGCCCACATTGGGGCGGCCGACAATCGCGAACTTCGGATGATCCGCTTCCGGCTCTTCCTCATCTTTCGGGAAGTTCGACAAAATATCGTTAATCAGCGAACGCACGCCTTCGCCATGCGAAGCCGAAATCGCCCACGGATCACCCAGACCCAGCTCGTAGAATTCGGCAGCGACGATATCTTCGCGCATGCCTTCGGCCTTGTTGACCGCAAGCTGCACCGGACAAGACAACTGACGCAGACGGTTGGCAATGATTTTGTCTTGCGGGGTCAGGCCTGCACGCGCATCCACAATAAAGACCACGGCATCGGCTTCATCGACAGCTTGCAGCGTTTGCCGCGCCATTTCGAACATGATGCCTTCGTCAACAACCGGCTCGAAACCGCCGGTATCGACCACCAAATAGGGGCGATCGCCGACCTTGCCATGGCCATAGTGACGATCGCGGGTTAGACCCGGCAGATCAGCCACCAATGCATCACGCGATTTGGTCAGACGATTGAAAAGTGTAGATTTGCCGACGTTGGGCCGGCCAACGAGGGCGATGGTTGGTTTCATGTTTTTCCTTACTTCACACTCAGCGAGAACAGGCCACCACGCTGCGTTTGCACGAGCACTTGACCATCCATTCCTTGAGGTGCAGCGGCAATCCGGCCGCCATCGGTATCAATCTGTGCCACGAGCGCACCATCACTGGCATCAAGGACATGTACATATCCTTCAAAATCGCCCACAAACACCTGTTTTCCATCGAAAGCCGAGCCGCTGATTTCGCGACCGGCCAATTTTTCTTGCCGCCACAGGCTGCGCCCTGTGGCTCGTTCCAGCGCGTTCACATAACCGCGATCATCGCTGACATACACATGCTCTTTATCAAGCGCCAAACCGGCCCAGCTCGACAAATCACGCGCCCACAACAAAGCGCCATCACGCGCATTTAGACAAGCCACACGCCCTTGGAAAGCCGCAGCGCACACTTGACTGCCATCCACCACCGGCGCAGAAACGATATCCGTAATGCGTTCCAGCTCAGAAGCGCCGCGTGGCGTTGCCACGGCGGTTTCCCAAATTTGACGACCATCCGCCAAGGAAAGGGCGGCCAGCTTGCCCCCTGCCATGCCGAGATACACCACGCCATTACTGACAGTCGGCGCAGCAAAATTGCGCAGAATCAGCGCCGGAGTCGCACGCTGATACGTCCAGACCAATTGCCCATCTTGCGCATTGAAAGCTGAAAGACGGCCATCATTGGTTCGCGCCAGAACCCGGTCACCAGCCACCACGGGCGGCGCAATTAACTCTGTAGAAAGCTTGGCAGTCCAACCCGCCTTACCCTGCAGATCAAAAGTCAGCAACTCGCCCTGCACCGTACCCACAGCCAGCAATTGCTCACCCAGGCCTACGCCACCTGCCAGCGGTTTTTTCAAAGTGATGGACCAACGCTCACGTCCGCTTTGCGCTTCAAGCAGCGCCAAGCTATTCCCGCCCCCCGCGACCGCAAGCCACTGCCCGCGATGCGCCGGGACAAAACGAAAATCCGTTTTGCCTCCGACTCGCGCATCCCAACGCAACTGCACAGTCGCCTGACGTTCTGGTTTGGGCAAAGGAGCAGGCGCCGGCTTATTGCTCGGCGCGCCGCAAGCAGCCAGCAATAGGCACAAGGCAAGCGAAGTCAGCCGCATATCAGCGAGTACCCACTGCATCCAGCTTCATTTCAACAAAATTTTGCGCGCCTTTTTCTTGCTTGCTGAGCGCCGCCTTGTAAGCTTCACGCGCCTTGTCTTTGTCGCCCTTAATCATGTTCAGGTCGCCACGCAATTCCGCGAAAACTGCGTCCATGCCTTCCACTTCCGGACGCTCGACCAACTTCAGCGCTTCATCAATCTTGTTTTCATCAGCCAGAATGGTCGCCAGACGTTGACGCGCCAAATCACGCGCCATAGCCTCACCCGAGTTCGTCAGCACCCAATTCAACTCATTTTTAGCGCCAGCCAGATCCGCTTTGGCGAACGCATCACGCGCGGCCAGCAAGGCCGCGCGAGTGGCATACGGAGAACGGGTGAAATCACGCTTGAGCTCTTCAATGGCGGCTTTGAGTTTGACCTGATCGCCCACGGACGATTCCACGCGGGCAAACACTGCCGCAGCCTGACTCGCTTGCCGTTGTTGCCAACCCTGCCAACCCTGCCAGCCGACATACACCGCCAGCACCACGCCAACCCCCAGTGCAATATGGCGGCCATAGTCGTGCCACCAGGCTTTCATTTCGGCAATTTGTTCCTGCTCTTGCAAATCGAAGGCCATTTTCGGCTCCTGTCAAAAGGTTAGCGGGCTTGCAGCGCCGCACAAAGTTGATCGAGGGCCACGGTTTCCTGCTGCCCCATGGCGTCGCCCTGCAAGGTCTTGAGCTTAACAGCGCGAGCGGCGAGTTCTTCTTCACCGATCACCACCGCAAAGCGTGCCCCACTGGCATCCGCCTTCTTGAATTGCGATTTAAAACTACCGCCGCCGCAATGCAGCACGACCCGAAGGCCTGCCGCGCGCAAATCGCATGCAGCAATAAAAGCTTGTGCGCCCGCTGCCGCACCGTCATGCACGATGTACACATCCGGCGCGATGGACGCCGGCACAATGCCTTGGGTTTCCAGCAAAAGCAACATGCGCTCGATGCCGATGGCGTAACCCACGGCCGGACACGGCTTGCCGCCAAGTTGCTCGACGAGGCCATCGTAACGACCGCCCGCCGCGACGGTGGCTTGCGAACCCAGCTGCGTCGTGGTCCATTCGAACACGGTGCGGTTGGAATAATCGAGGCCACGCACCAGCCTATCGTTGAGCTTGTACTCGATGCCAGCCGCATCAAGCAGCGCTCGGACTTGAGCGAAATGCAATTTCGATTCTTCACCCAGAAAGTCGGCCAGCTTCGGCGCCTTGTCGGCCATCTCCTGCAAGGCCGGATTTTTGGTATCGAGCACGCGCAAGGGGTTGGTGTAGAGGCGACGCTTGCCGTCCTCATCCAGAATGTCGACGTGCTTTTCCAGGTAAGCAATCAGCTCGGCGCGATGCGCAGCGCGCTCGTCGGTATTGCCGAGCGAATTGAGTTCCAGCGTCAGATTGGTCAAGCCGAGACGCGACCACAGATCGGCAAGCATCAGGATCATTTCGGCGTCGATATCCGGCGTCGCAAAGCCGAAGGATTCCACACCGAGCTGATGGAACTGGCGGTAGCGGCCCCTTT
>CAXYUI010000061.1:0-8613 GCA_964291975.1 uncultured Formivibrio sp.
CAGCCCAGATCGAGCACGCGCGAATGCGGTTTGATCCACTGGGCGATGTGTTGCAGGTCGGGGCGCAGGTTTTTCATGCATTCACCTCCGCGGCGATACGGTTGAGATAGGCGCGCATCACGGCGTGATACGGTGCATCTTCCATCAGGAAGGCGTCATGGCCGTGCGCGGATTCGATTTCGGCGTAAGTCACATCTTTTTTGGCGTCGAGCAGCGCCTTGACGATTTCCTTCGAGCGCGCCGGCGAAAAGCGCCAGTCCGAAGTAAACGAGACGACCAGATACTTGGCTTGCGCATGTGCCACGGCGCGCGCCAGATCGTGATCGTAATCGCGCGCCGGATCGAAATAATCGAGCGCCTTGGTCATCAAGAGATAAGTGTTCGCATCGAAGCGGCCGGAAAACTTGTCGCCCTGATAGCGCAAGTACGATTCGATTTCGAATTCGACATCGAAACCGTATTTGTATTCGCCCGAGCGCAGCATGCGGCCGAACTTTTCGCCCATGCCGTCGTCGCTCAGATAAGTGATATGGCCGAGCATGCGGGCGAGGCGCAGGCCGCGCTTGGGCACCACGCCGTGTTCGTAATAGTCGCCACCGTGGAATTCCGGGTCGGTCAGGATGGCCTGACGCGCCACATCGTTAAACGCGATGTTCTGCGCGGTCAGTTTGGGCGCCGCTGCGATCACCAGACAATGGCGGATGCGCTCCGGTTTGGCGATCGACCAGCGCAGCGCCTGCATGCCGCCGAGGCTGCCGCCGATCACTGCGGCAAAACGGTCGATGCCGAGCCGGTCGGCAAGGTGCGGCTGCGTCTCGACCCAGTCGCGCACCAAGACGGGCGGGAAGGCCGAGCCAAATGGGTTGCCGGTGGCCGGATCGATGCTCGATGGTCCGGTCGAACCGTGGCAGCCGCCGAGGTTGTTCAGCCCGATCACGAAGAAACGGTTGGTGTCGATCGGCTTGCCAGGGCCAACCATATTGTCCCACCAGCCTGCAGCCTTGTCGGATTCGCTGTATTTGCCCGCAACGTGGTGCGTGCCAGAGAGCGCGTGGCAGATCAGGATGGCATTGGATTTGTCGGCGTTGAGTTCGCCATAAGTTTCGTAAACCAGCTCGTAGCGCTCGAGTGTGGTGCCCGAAGCGAGGGTGATCGGCGTTTCGAACACCGCTTTTTGCGGGGTGACGATGCCGACGCTGCGTTTGTCCTGCATGGCAGTCTGTTCCATTACTTGTTAAGTGCGTTCAGAAGCGCGAGATCGGATTCGGACCATTTGTCCGAAAGCGCGATCAGATTGGCGCGATCCGCGAACGGCGGGTAGCCGGCTTTCATGGTGAGGCGGATGTAGTGATGCACAAAGACATCGAGCGCAATATGCATGGGCTTGATGTCACCGACATCGCGCGCGCGGGTTTTGCTGCGCAGGTACAGATCGAAATCCGCAGCCTGCTGCGTTTCATCCCAAGCCCCGATTTTATCGATGGCTGAACGGGTCATCATGACAGTATTACCAACGAAACCCTCCTTGACCTGCCCGGCAAAACGGGTGTGGCGACTTCGGCAGAAACGATCCCAGTCGCCATACATCCAGCGATGCATCAGGGCGAGCGCTCTTTTGCCGCAACCGAACAGGCCAATGAAATTCTTGATGCGTTGCCAGCGGCGTATGAGTTTGCGTGTGGCTTGGGCATTTTCAATCTGTTCGATGCCGCAAACCGTGGCGACTTCCAGACCGTTGGCTTGCATAGTCGCGATCAGTTTTGCATCCCAATCTGGCGACACAATGATGTCGTTGTTCAGAAAGCCCAGCCAATCATATTGGGCGATCGCAATGCCTTGGTTTTGCGAGTGCGGATACGAGTAATTGGCCGGATTGCGAATCACGCGCGCACCCACCGACTCGAAAAAATCGGCGCTGCCATCGGTCGAGCCATTGTCGATGATGATCAGCTCAAAAGGATTGCGGGTATTGCGTTTAAGATTTTCCCAGAACAGCTCGTTGACCGCGCGCTGGTTATAAATGGCGGTGATGATGCTGATCATGGGCGCACCAAGGTGAAATGCTTTTTATCAAGATGGCGGCCGACCAGTTTTTCAATCTTCATCAAGAGGTGATGACGGCGGTCGCGCTTGGTGAGACGGTAATTCGGATCGGGCGTGAAGCTTGGCTCAGCAATCTCTTTGAGCCATTGCGAGACGACAGCCGGATGCGTGCCGGTAAAGGGTTGCAGAATACTGGCGTCGATATTGGCATAGACGTGCTTGCCTGATTCGCTGGGTTTCTGGCTCCAGTAGGCGGCCGAGCGACGGTATTTTTCATACATTTTTTCGGCTGAGCGCACGTGGCCGTAATGGTAAATCGCGCAGCCGGCAAAGGCCGCACGCGGATAGCGACCCTTCTTGTTCTTGTCCATCACCACCCAGAAAAGGCCATCGGGCGCCCAAGAGCGGATGGTGTTGCGGATCACGCGCGGGGCGCGGCGATACCAGCCCGGGCTGCGCGCAACCAGATCCGGGCAGCCGTAGAAGTGGTGGTAATCAAAGACCAGCGCTTCGACTTCGGTGTCGTGCAGGTATTTTTCCATCGCGGCGCGAATCTTGGGCGCGTCCTCTTCATGAATGATCTCGTCGCCTTCCAGATAGAAAGCCCAGTCGCCAGTGCAGTTGAACTGCGCGATCATTTTCTGTTGCGCGTAAACGTAGCCACGGTCGCGCATGCTTTCGTTCCAGACGGTTTCGATCACGCGAATGCGCGCGTCGCCGATGGCGCGGACTTGTTCGAGGGTATCGTCATCGCTGGCGCCGACCGCGACGACGATTTCGTCGCAAACCATGAGCAGGCTTTTCAGACTTTCAATGTACGGGTAACCGAGCAGGGTGCCGTTGCGCAGGAAGGTAAAGCCGCTGACTTTCATGGAGGATTCCCGTGGTATCTGGATTGCGTTCAGGCAAATAGGGTGGGCAATTATAAACAGACTCTGAATCCGCTGCGATTGCAGCGGGTGTAACAATCCCGCGCTGATTTAGCGTTGCCTTGCCAGCATGATTTTTAAATAGCGGTAGTAGGTGGTTTCTGCGTTGTACAGAGCCAGGATAAAACCCATCCGGCCATCCAGAAAACCGGCGCGCAGAATATAGGTACGGAAAAAAGCCCAGAAGCCTTTGCCAAGGGCTTTGGCTAGGCCGCCATGCTCGCCACGTTCCAGCCGCATCCGGGCTGCCAGCGTCGAATACTGGTTGGCTTTGCCGAGCACTTCTTCAAAATCGGTATACGAGTAATGCAATAGCTGGCCGTGCAGTCGGCCAATTTTCTTTGACGGGACTTGCAGACTTTCATGAACCAGGCTTTCGGAAAAGCGCGCGGCATCACGGCGGAAAAGACGCACGATCCAGTCCGGCTGCCAGCCCGAATGGTGAATCCATTGGCCGCAGAAGGAAGACAGCCGCGAAAGCTCCCAGGCATCGTATCCATCCTGTGTGATCACGCTGCGAATGGCGTCGGCCAGTTCCGGAGTAAGGACTTCGTCGGCGTCGATCGACAAGACCCAAGGGCAACGAGCGAGATCCAGTGCCCGGTTTTTCTGGATGCCAAAGCCAGGCCAATCCTGGGTGCGCGTGATCTCGGCGCCATGCCGCTCCGCAATCTCAAGCGTATTGTCCGTGCTACCCGAGTCGACGATCACGATCTGCTCGGCCCAGGCTACCGAAGCGAGACAGGCATCCAGATGACGGGCGGCGTTTTTGGTGATCAGGATGACACTGAGATTGCTTTTGGCAAGGGAGGTCATGGCAATAGCCTTTAGCGGGATTCGATGATTTGCAAGTCTGGGCGGGATGCGGTCAGTTGCTGCAAGAGGGTGGCGGCAAGCTGGGCTGGGGTGATTTCGCTGACCGCGCCGGCGGAGTAGAGCACGGTGGCTGGCTGTTGCGGACAAAAGCGCAAGTCGGGTCGGATGTAATGGGCTAGCAGGGCAAGCATCGGGGTATCTGTGGCTGCCGCAATATGCATCAAGCCGCCATCGGCGCAGATATTGAGCTGGCTTTTTTCAAACAGCGCCGCGATTTCGTGCAAAGAAATCCGGGTGGTCAGGTCGATGATGTCAGGCAGGCCTAGCGCCACAATCCGGTCGCGCATGGCCAGGCCGTTTTCCGAGCCAACTAGAACGACCGGCAGATCTGGCTGACTTTGCCGTAATTGGCTAATGACCTGATCCCAGTGCGCGTAAGTCCGGTCTTCGCGAACGCCGCCAATGACCAGACAGATGTAACGGTCAGGCAGCGGATACGCTGCCAGTGCTGCACGGTGTGCATCCTGAATCCGCAAATGCGGCGTCATTTTTGCGTCGGCGTTCAGGTTTTGGCCGATGATTTGCGCCATCCGGAAAAATCCGAACTGGGTGCGATTCAGCTCCGGCCCGGTATAAAAGCCGTAAAAAGGCACAAAAGGCAGTTTCTTGAAATGACGGACTTTGTCTTTCAGGCAGTGCGATGAATAGCTATGCACGATGGCGCAGTCATATTGCGTCAGATCGATTTCCTTGGCCGACGAAAAGGTTTGGCCAAACACATCATCGTCTTTAAATAGGGCGGCTAGATGCGGATCGGTGTAGAGATCGACCTGCTTTACGTGTCCTTTCAGTAATACCCGACAAGCCAAATCCATCATCGCATCGCCAATCTGTGGCGTGCCTTTGTAAATCCACAAAATACGCAGGCCTTGCGGCAATGGCGTTGGCCTTTCACGCGCATGTTGCCCGGTCAGGAGTAGGCTGATTTTGCGGCGGATATAGCGCCAGGCAACAGAAACCGGAGCGCAACGCTGAATATATTCCTCGACATTGGAGGCCAAGGGTTCGCTGAACGGGGGCGTCCAGGTTCGACGGGCGATTCGGGTGAGCAGGGCCATGGGGCAAGATGCGGCTAATTAAAAGGCGATTGTATTACAGAAGCGAATCGAGACAGACTGCGGCAAAAATAATGCCGCCAATTCGGTTATTGGCCAGAAACGCGGCAAAGCAGGATGCCGGATCACGCAGCCGGATGCGGCGATACTGGTCGATGACCAGCAGTGCGGCTGCGACAAGGCCGGCGAAATAGACCGGGCCGCGCGCGCTGGCGACACCGATCCAGGCCATCAAGCCCAGAAACGCAGCAAAACACAGCATCACGGCGGCGACGTCGAAGCGGCCAAAGGTGATTGCGGAGGTGCGGATGCCGATTTTTAGGTCGTCAGCGCGGTCGACCATGGCGTATTCAGTGTCGTAAGCCACGGTCCAGAAGAGATTGGCGAGCAGTAGCCACCAGGCCAGAGCCGGCACGTTGCCGGTCTGCGCAGCAAACGCCATCGGGATGCCAAAGCCAAAGGCAATGCCGAGATAAGCCTGCGGGATCGCAAAAAAGCGCTTCATAAAGGGGTAGCTTGCCGCGAGCAGCACGGCGGGCACGGACAGCAGCAGCGTCAGCCGGTTGAGCGGCAGGATCAGGATGAAGGCGAGGAGCGCGAGTCCGGCTGCGAGCCACAGCGCATGGTGTGGCGGAATTTCGCCACTCACGAGCGGGCGATGCTGGGTGCGTGCGACATGACCATCGAAGTCGCGGTCGGCCCAGTCATTGATCGCGCAGCCGGCCGAGCGCATCAGGAACGTGCCCAGCACGAAAATCAGCACGATGACGGGATCGGGGCGGCCATCCGCGGCCATCCACAGCCCCCACAGCGTGGGCCAAAGCAAGAGCAAGGTGCCGATGGGTTTATCCAGGCGCAGTAAGCGCAGATAGGTAGACATCATGTTGATCGCATTAAAAATTCAAAAAGACTTCAGTGACCAATAACCGGGCGCGGCCTCGGGTAAACGTTGAGCGGCGCGCCCACAGTCTTGTCGGGAGTGGGCCGGCGATGGCCTCGGCTTTTTGCCAGAGAGGATCGCGGCGGTCGATGTGTTTCCAGCTTAAAGGGCCTCGCTGGATTTGCGGATCGGCGAATAATGCGACGCCAAGCGGTTGTGTGCCGATTCGACCCAACATGCGAAAACCATGACGAATTGCGTCGCGCGAGGCCACGCTGTGGGCAAAGACCAGCGCTTGGTTTGCCGCCAGCAATAAAACATCGCGAGAGCGGTGCAATGTTTTGCGCCTTTGGGAGCGTAGTACCGCCAGTTCATCGCGATGTAAGGGGGCTGGTTTTTCCGTCACCACCTGAACCCGAATCGAACCAAATGAGCGTTGCAGGCGCAGGGTCAGCGAGGCTCGCTCAGTTAGCCATGGGCGCAGTGCGCGTGGCGCCAGACAGAGCGGAGTGTGCCAGAAAAGGGTCATGGTGTTCGCTGCGATAAAATCGCGCTGATTATGGCCGAGCCGCTGTAATAAAAACAGCCTGCGCGAAGGCAGGCTGTGTTGGGCGAAGCGAGCTAAACCTTGAAGTGGCTGACCGCCGCATTGAGCTGTTCGGCCGCAATCACCACTTGGCTGACGTTGGCGGCTGTGTTCTGGATGATGGCGGTGTTTTCTTCGGCCATTTGCGCGACTTGCTCAATATTGCGCGCGATGGCGTTGTTGGCTTCGCGCTGTTCTTTGACCGAAGTCGCAATGTCGTTCATGCCGGTATTGGTGTTTTCGACAGCGCTTGCTGCGGTATTGAGCGAAGATTCAACCGAGCGCACCACATCCATGCTTTTGTCGAGCGAGTGCAAGCCTTTGCTGACGGCATTTTCAACCTGCGAAGACTGGCTGCTGATTTCCTGTGTGACTTTGTCGATTTCCTTGGCGGATGTGCTCGATTTCTCGGCCAGTTTGCGCACTTCGTCGGCCACCACGGCAAAGCCACGGCCTTGTTCGCCGGCGCGAGCGGCTTCGATCGCGGCATTAAGCGCCAAGAGATTGGTCTGTTCGGCGATGTCCTTCACTTGCCCGGCCATGGTGGAAATGGCGCGCATATTGCTGATGAACTGATTAACCGAGGTGGCGATTCCTTGCACCGCACTTTGTACTGCTGAGACTTCGCTGACCAAGGTCGTTAAATCTTTGGCGCCTTGGCGGGTTGCGCTATGGCTTTCCTGAGCCAGTTGACGCACTTCTTCGGCGGTGTCGGCAATGGTGGTGATGCTGACCGTCACCTCTTCGACTGAAGCGGCGGTCGAAGCGGCGGCGTCGGATTGGTGGCGACTGGCGGTCAGTACCTCATGCGAGGACTCTGACATTTCGCTCGCCATGGCGTGCACGCGGGACGATGCATCGTTGACCATTTTCACGGTGGAAGAAAGATTCTCAACCATGCGCCCCAGCGCCTGTAATAGTTGTCCGGTTTCATCGCTGGCCTGGCTTTCAACGTGCGCAGTCAGATCGCCGCTAGCGACTTGTTCGGCAACGTGTACGGCCGTGGTCAGCGGGCGGGTGATGCTGCGGGTGGCGAGGGCGCCTAGCAGATAACTGACCCCCTGCGCCGCCAGCGTGAAGACCACCACCACGCTCAGGATCAGGGTGGCACCAGCGCTGATCGAATTGATTCGCTTCATGCTGTCATCCGAGCCCAACTTGTCGAGCGCATTGAGTGCCAGCACCATCTGTTCAGCTTGTTTGGTGGCTTGTTCCTGAGCTTCGGTGAACACGTCGGAGCGTTGATTGGGGTCGACAAGCAGTTTGGAAAATTCGTCAATCTTGCTGTTGTAGACCTGCATTTTTTGCGCAAGCTCGGCGAACATGCGCGCTTCATCTGCGCTAGGGCGGGCTTCTTTCTGTGTTTCTTTTTGCGCTTCACTGATTTTTTGCAGTTGGGTGAGTGCGCCGGAGAGTTTTTGCGCCGCCGCCGCTTTTTCTTCATCATTGATGGCTTGCAAAGAATCGAACAGACCTTGTTGCTGGACCTGAACCAAACCCAGAATCTGTTTGCTGTAATTGCTTTGTTGTTGATTGATCTGCAAAACGCTCAGGCTGCTTTTTTGACTGAGCAGGCCAATGATGGCGACCACGGCCACGGCAAGGAAAATCAGGTTAATGAGCGTAAAGGCGATCTTGAGGCGTTGGCCGATTTTCAACCGTAAAAACAATCTCTGGAATCGATCGAGTGCGCGCAGTAGATGTTCCATGGGTTTTCCTCCTTGACGGGCGTGGACGCCAATCTGAATTGTAGGTTTAGTCCCTTCTTTTACCAGTGGTTGCAAATGATTTCTGATTTACTTCATCAGCTTGAACTGCGCAAAAGCGCCGGGCTTTTCCGCGAACGTCGCTCACTTGATGCGCCACAAGGGGCGCGAGTGGTGCGTGATGGTCAACGGCTGATTAATTTTTGCAGCAACGATTATCTGGGGCTCGCCGCCCATCCCGACTTGATCGCTGCAGCCCAGACTGGCGCTGCGCGCTGGGGTGTGGGGAGTGGCGCTTCGCATCTGGTGTGCGGCCATTTTGCTGTGCATGAAGTCATGGAACAGCGTTTTGCCGATTTCGTCGGTAAACCCGCGGCGCTCTCTTTCAGTACCGGCTATATGACCAATCTGGCTGTCGTGACGGCGCTGGTGGGGCGGGGTGATGCGGTTTTTGCCGACAAACTCAACCACGCCTCGCTTAACGACGCCGCGCAGCTTTCGCGCGCGGATTTTCGCCGCTATGTGCACAACGATCTCG
>CAXYUI010000062.1:0-8502 GCA_964291975.1 uncultured Formivibrio sp.
TTTCATTTCGATTGGTACCAACGATCTGATCCTGTATTCGCTGGCGGTGGATCGCAACGACGACGCGGTCAGCCATCTGTATGACCCGCTGCACCCGGCGGTGCTGCAACTGATCGCCCACATCGTCGGCACGGCCGACCGCATGGGCAAGCCGGTGGCCATGTGTGGCGAAATGGCGGGCGATCCGCAACTCTCGCGCCTGCTGCTCGGTTTGGGGTTGCGTCGCTATTCGATGTTGCCGATCCAGCTTTTGAAAGTGAAGCGGCAACTGCTGACTGCCGATCTTTCAAAGGTGCGACCGATTGTCGAATTGATGCTGGCTGCCGAAGACAGCGAGCAGATGCGTGATTTGCTGGTTGAACTGAATAGTTAAGAACTGAAGTCGGCGCTGGCGAGCTGGAGAGGCGCTCGAATTTCGGCGGCTTGCAGAGAGGTCGTTCAAAAGATCCGCCCCCAAGCAATGGGGGCGGATCATCATGGCTAGCCATCTTTAAGTTGGAACCACAATTCCTTACGCTTGAGTGGAGTTTCCTTGGGTAGGAAGGGGTTGGGCAGGTCGATAATCAACCTTTCCTTGACGCGCGCTTTGCGAATGACGTCGCCATGGTAGTCGCGCAACATCCGGTCAAAGCTGCCATCTTTGAGCGCTTTTTCCAGACCTGCTTCAATTTGTTGCGCCAGTGCGAGATTCTTCTTGTTCACAAAGAAGTAGTAAGCACTGGGGTAACGCACCAATACGCGTGATTCCACCGTAATTCCCAGCTCTTGCACACTATCGGCCTCAGCCCATACTTCCATGATGTTGCGTGGGAACCAGTCAAAGCGCTTCGCGGCCAGCATCCGGAACAAGGGGTCGTAGCTGCTGGTGGTGGTGACGGGGATGCCGCTGTACTTCAGAATCGACGTATCCGGCCAGTCTTGTTGCTGGCCGGCGGTGTATTGCTGCAGATCCGCGAGGGTTTTGATTTTGGCGAAAGCCGGCTGCTGGTCTCTGTTGATGAGCGCAATGCGCCAGCCTCCCAATCCCTTGAACAGGCAAATGCGAATAGGCTGCAACTGATTTTCCCGTTCTTGTGATGTCACCATCCAGCCCACGTCCACGGTACCGCGCATCAGCTCTGCGGCAACGCGCGCTTTGTTCATGACGACATCGGTGGGGGCAAGCCGGTATGCCTGATTGTTTTTGCTGAGCGCCAGCTCTAGGAGTTTCAGTGGATATTCACTGCGGCGGTCAAGTTCAGAAACAGGGCGCGGGTAAAGCAGAATTTGCGGCGTGGCCGCGTGCGTAACCCAACTGCAGCAGACCAGTGCAAGCAAGACAAAGTGACGAAATTGCATGATTGCCTCCGGTGATTCGCGACCAGCGTTGTCGGCGCGAGTGTCAGGGACTGTTTTTATCATATGGCAAGGATTAAATGCCGCCGTGCATTTTTGTCTGATTCCCGACACGAGAATGTGACCCAAGTGGGTGGCTTGCGAAATAACAAATTGTAGAAAGGATGCCAATTGAAAATCTGGGTCGATGCCGATGCCTGCCCGAAAGTCATCAAGGAAATCCTGTTCCGCGCCGCCGAACGCGCTGAGGTCGAGCTGATTCTGGTCGCCAATCAACTGTTGCGCGTGCCGGTTTCGCCGTGGATACGCGCCGTGCAAGTGCCCGCCGGTTTTGACGTGGCTGACAACGAAATCGTCCGGCTGGCCGGAGCGGGCGATCTGGTGATTACCGCTGACATCCCCTTGGCCGCCGAAGTGATGGCCAAAGGCGCGCTGGCGCTCAATCCGCGCGGCGAGCGCTACAGCGAAGAAACCATCCGAGAGCGTCTGATGATGCGCGATCTGCTTGATACCTTGCGCGCCAGCGGCATTGAAAGCGGCGGTCCGCCGGTGTTTGCTCAGGCCGACCGTCAGGCTTTTGCAGCGCAGCTTGACCGCATTCTGGCGCGCCGGCCGCGCTGAGCTTTGGCGCACCTGTCCATGCCTCTACGCGCCATTTGCGGTTAAGCTCGCATTTTTGTGAAAAGGAGACTCGCATGTTCAACGATCTGGCTGGCAAGCGCGTGCTGATTACCGGTTCGACCATGGGCATTGGCCTGGCAGCCGCGCAGGCTTTTGCGCGTTGTGGCGCCAAAGTCGCCATCAATGGCCGTAAAGCGCCGGCGAATCTGGATGCCATCTTGGCCGGCATGAAGGCCGATGGCGGCGAAGCCGTATTTATCGCTGCGGACGTCAGCACCACGGCCGGTTGCGAGCAACTGGTGAACGATGCGGTCGCGCGTCTGGGCGGCATCGACGTGCTGATCAATAACGCCGGTGGTCTGGTCGGTCGCAAGCCGCTGCCGGAAATCGACGATGCGTTTTTTGCCGACGTGCTCAACCTGAACGTGCGCTCTGCCTTGATGACCACCAAGTTTGCGTTGCCGCACTTAAAAGCCGCCGCTGCAGCCAGCGGCGAGACGGCTTCGGTGATTCTGGTCGGGTCGATTGCCGGCCATACCGGCGGCGGCCCGGGCGCGAGCCTGTATGGCGTGGGCAAAGCCGCGCTGCACAACATCCAGAAAAACTGGGTCGACTATCACACCGCCGACCGCATCCGCTTCAACACGGTTTCACCGGGCACGTTTGATACGGCCTTCCACGCCGACAAAACGCAAGAGGTCAAGGACCGCATCGCTGGCGGTATCCCGATGGGGCGCTTGGGCGTACCGGCCGATTGCGCGCCGAGCTTCCTGTTTTTTGCCTCGCACGCCTGCTCGGGCTATATCACCGGGCAGATTCTGGATGTGAACGGCGGGCAGTACATGCCCTGATAAAAAAACCGGCGCAAGCCGGTTTTTTTGAGTGTGGAAAATTCAAGCCTTGAAAGAAAATGCGCCCAGCGGAAGCGAGTCGGTCGAGCGCCGCCCTTGCCGCCGCCGGACTTGGCGGGTGCGCGTATCTGGTAATACCTCCTGACTATCCAGCCAACGATCTTGCCGGCGGCGATCCGCTTTACGTCGTTCGGTGCCATCCCAAGGCTGGGAGTACACGTTGACGACGGTGGGCGCGCGGTTGTCCGTGCGGCCATCGCCTTGACGCAGACTTTGCAGAGAGTCCGGAGGGTAGGCGGCAGTAACTGAAAACGGATGAAGGGTAAAGGTACGCATGACATGCCCAAAAGGTCAAAATCTGACTCTCTTCTTCAGAGCCTTGTTTTTTCGCGGATTTTATCGCTTTATCGGGATGAGTTCCGCTTTATTAAGCCGCAGTTTATTACGAAATGTAGGAAAATTAGCTTGGCAAAAGTTGGGTTTTATTCTAAGGGCATTTTTGCGCCATCCTGATTCATCAGGGATTTCTGTAGTTCTTTCTTAAACGAAAAGCCCTGCGTATCATCCGCGAAATCTATGTGCCGGGAATCCGCTATGCGTCGCAGCCTTGTTGGCCTTGTCCTTCTGATCTTGTCGCTGGTGGTGGGGGCTGCGGTGATTCAGCGCGCGGGCAACTGGAAGGAATATCACTACGTCCGCACTGAATTGAAAGTCGGTTTGGCCGCGCCCGATGCGGTGATCCGTACCGCCAGTCTCGCGCAGCTGCCGCGCGATGTGCTTAAAGCGCCGATGGCGCGCGATGTGCTGACCGAAGACCTGGCTTTCTATTACGAGCAGCACGAAGACCGCTTGGGTCTGAATGGCGCGTTGAAGCGCATGGCTTTCGAGCACGATCAGGGGCTGAGCGACCGGATTTTCGCCAGCGCGCTGAACGAGCCGGCCGAGCTGGCTTTTTGGCGTGACGGACGCGGTGCATTGCGCCATTACGCTGTGGTGATCCGCCGCAATTTCATCGCGCAAGTCTTGCAACAAGCCGCGCAAATCGCACTCAAAGACGAGCAGCTCAAGCTTGCGGGCGAAATCGATCTGGGCGGCGCTCCCGTCAAGGCTTTTGCGCTGCAAATCAATCCGCGCCGCACTTTTCTTCTGCTGGGTCAGGGCGATCGGCTGGTTCTGCTCTCCGATCCCGGACTGCTTTTCGATGCCAAAAACAAAGCCAATCCGGCCGCTGTGGCGGCTGTGCGCAACTGGCTGACGCAAGAGGGCGCGCTCTCGGACGCGTTTGCGCTCGACGGCAAAGCCACGCACACGCTGGCCATCGGCAAACGCGCGCTGGCGCTGGGCTATGGCGATTTTGTCAAAGGTTTCAAGGGGCTGGGCTTCGATTACACGCAAACGTGGCCGACTTCGCTGTGGCTGACTGAGGGCCAGACGCTGCCGACCGGCAATCTGGCTTTGTGGCAAAGCGCGCCGGCCAACCCGGCTGCTTGTGTCGCCACGCCGGTGGACTGGACGGGCGTGGCGCGGGTGATCCGCGAGGCCGAAGCTGGCCCGGCGCTGCCCGATGCGGCGGTGCTGGCTGCGCTCGACGGGGCGGGACTGGCCTGCTGGTATGCCGAATCGCGGCTCTATACGCCGCTCTTTATCGCGCGTCTGCCGCAATCTGCGCCGCGCCGCGACGAAGCCCTGCAAGCGCTGGCGGCTTGGGCGATCAAGGCCAAAAAAGGCGGCGCGCGCGGCGGCGCCAAAATCTGGCAGCACGACGGCGCCATGCTGGCGGCGCGCGGCGATGTCGTGGTGTTTTCGCCCGATGGCGAACTCGTGAAAAAGACGCTCGATACCCTGGCGCGCACGCACCCGAATGTGGCCGATCAATTGCCGGCCTCGGATGCCCTGCTGGCGCTGCTGACGCCGCGCGCGGTATCAACGATGGCCGGGCGCGAAATCACTGACATCGTCAAACGCGACGCCGACCGGCTGGCCGTGGTGCAGACGCATCTGCCGCCCAAATTGCGCGCCTTGTCCACCTATCCGCCGCAGCGTTTGCTGTTGTCGGGCAAAGGCGCGGGCTGGCAGGCGCTGGAATGGCAGGCGCAATGAAGCGGCGCGCATTCATGCTGGGCGCGCTGGCGCTGGGCATTGCGCCATACTTGCCGGCTGGCGAAGCCGCGCGGCTGACGCCGGCGCAATCGCGCATTTTTCGAGCCTGGTTTACCCGCATCGTGACTGCCCAGTTGCGCGCCGGCCCCACGCCGCGCTGGGCGCAACGCGATTGCGTCGGCTTGGTGCGTTTTGCCGCCGCCGAGGCGCTGCGCGAACACGATGCCGCCTGGAAAAAAGCCAATGGTCTCTTGGCGCAGTCGATTCCGCCCGAGCTGGATTTGACCCCCGCGCAGCAAGGTCTGCGTCACAACTGGCGGCGCGCCGACGGTTCGCGCGGCAGCTATGTCAGTGCGCTGGAGCTGGTGCAGGAAAACGCGGTTTTTCGCGGTCAGGATTGCAATCTGGCCCAGCCTGGCGATCTGCTCTTTTTCGATCAGGGCGACGCCCAGCATCTGATGATCTGGATGGGCGGCTATATCGCCTATCACACCGGCAGCAGCACGCCCACCGATCACGGCCTGCGCGCAGTCGCCTTGCGCGATCTCTTGAACTGGCGCGATACGCGCTGGCGGCCGGACGCGGCCAATCCCAATTTTGCGGGCGTGTATCGCCTGAATTTTCTTTCTGCCTGAGTCGTGAAACCGATGAAAACCCTGTTCCGTATCGCTCTCTTGTGTCTGTGTCTGGCTGGCGTCGCCCGCGCCGACGGCTCGGCTTTTTTCCTGCTCAGCGATGCGACGCATGGCTCGCAACAGTCGGCGCAGGTGCGGCTTGAAGCCAAAGACCTTGGCGCGATCGCCGGCTATGGCGGCGTCGATGTCTATGTCTATCGCGTGAAAAAGCCGCTCGATTTTCTGAAAGCACAGAAGAATCTGCATCGGGTCAATGTGCGCGGCAACTACGTTGGCGAAGGTCTGGGCAATGTGCTGGGCGACGCCTGGGATCACTGGTGGATCATGTCGCGGCGCTACTGGCGCGCGGTGTTTTCCAGCGAGGCGCGCGATGCGGTCACCGCGCAATCGGCCGAAGTGCGCACCCATCCGCTGCAGCATCGCGCCCCGGCCCAGCCGCTCAATCCGCGCTATCAACCGCTAAAAAATCACACCTTGGTCGACAGCTTTCGCTACCCGGTCGAGATCGCCAAGCCGATTGAGCCGCCCAAGGGTGTGAAGCTGGCCGGGAGCAGCAGCAATTTCATCGAAGCGCGCGCGGGCAATGTGCAGATTCCGCTGGGCAAACTCGAACCCGGCCTGTATCTGGTCGAAGCGATGTCGGGCGACTATCGCGCGGTCACGCTGGTTTTTGTTTCCGATTCGATTGCGGTGACCAAGGTGTCGGGCGAGCAGATGCTGGTCTGGCTCGCGCACCGGGACAGCGGCAAGCCCTCAATGGATGCGCGCGTGGTCTGGAGCGATGGCGTCGGCGTGCTCGGCAGCAGCGCCACCGATGGTCGCGGCATCGCCACCTTCCAGCGCAGCGCGCCGGAAAAAACCTATGTCTACGGCGAAGACGCCAAGGGCGGCGTTTTTGTGGCGGAAAACTTCTACTACGACAGCGAAATCTACAACACCAAGTTTTACGCGGTGACCGACCGGCCGTTGTACCGGCCAGGCGAAACCGTGTTCGTCAAATTCCATGGCCGCACCTTTCTGAATGCCCGCGATTCCAAAGCCATTGAAGCGGGCGTGCTCAATCTGGAAGTCTTCGATGCAGGTGGTTTTCCGGTGGCCAGGCAGAAAGTGCCGGTGCAGCCGCAGACGGGCGGCGCGACCCACTTTACCCTGCCGGACAACGCGGTGGCTGGCGGCTACGAGCTGCGCTTTGCCTACAAGGGCGAAAGCTATGGCGCGGCTTTCCGCGTGGCGCAGTACCAAAAACCCCATTTTGAAATCGGCATCCAGCCGGCCAAGAAGGATTTCAAAACCCGCGAAGCGATCAGCGGGCGTTTGCAGCTGACTTATCCGGATGGCAAGCCGGTGGCTAATGCCCGCGTGGAAATGACCGTGCGCGCCCAGCAACTTTCCATGGTCGGCGGCGATCTGGCTTACGCCGGCCAGTTCCCGGTTAAGCTCGATACCGAAGAATTCACCACCGATGCCAAGGGCTTGGTGCCTTTCAAGTTGCCGGCGGCCAATGAACCGAGCCGTTATGTGGTGTCGGTGCTGGCGACCGACGGCGCGGCCTATCGCGTGCGCGCCACCAAAGAAATCCTGGTCGAGCGCGGCGCGGCGACTTTCAGCCTGCGCGCGCCCAAGGCGTTTTCGGCTGTGGGCGAGCGGGTCAATTTTGCGATTGGCGCGCAGGGCGCGGGCGAAGCGCCGGCGAGCTGGGATTGGGTGCAGCTCGAAAGCCGCAAGCGCGCCAATGGCAAGCTTTCCGCTGCCGATCGGCTGGAGCTGAGTTTTGCCGAAGCGGGCACTTATACGATCAATCTGCGCGATGCCGCCGGCAATCTCGTTGGCGCGGCTTCGCATCATGTCAGCGGCGCGGGCGTCAAAGCGCCGGAAGGCTCGATCCTGATGGTGTTCGACAAGACCGAATACCGCCCCGGAGAAACTGCGAGCGCGCTGATCACTTTCCCGCAGCCGGTCGACGAAGCCTTGCTGACGCTGGAGCGCGATCGCGTCGAAAAAACCGCGCTGCTTGCTAACGCCAGCGGCTGGATCAGGACCAAGCGGATTTCGCCGCAGCAGTGGCGCATCGAAATGCCGGTTGAAGCGGCTTATGCGCCGAACATCACGCTGTCGGCGGCTTTTGTGCAGGGCGGGGAATATGCCTTCCAGAATCTGGGGCTGAAAGTCGCGCTGCCGCGCGTGGAAGTCGCCGTGCGCGCCGACAAGGCGGTGTATGCGCCGGGAGAGAAAGTCACGCTCGACCTGAGCGCTGCGCTGGGCGGCAAGCCCGTGGCCGGCGCGACGCTGGCGGTCGGCGTGGTCGACGAAATGGTCTATGTGCTGCAACCCGAAATTGCGCCGGATATTTTCGATTTCTTCTATCACCCGCGCCGCAATAATGTGCGCACCTCGGCCAGCCTGAATTTCATCGGTTACGATCTGGCCGCGCCGCCCTTGCAGGCGGCGGTTCCGGCGCGCGGACAAACGCCGCAACGCGCGATCAAGCTTTTGGAGCGCCCGCGCCGCGAAGACAAGGACACTGCTTTCTGGCAGCCCGAAGTGCGCACCGACGCACAGGGGCGCGCGACGGTATCGTTCACCATGCCCGATTCGCTGACGCGCTGGCGGGTGACTGTGCGCGCCATCGCGCCCGGCGGCGAAGTCGGCCAGTCGCTCGCTTACCTGCGTTCGGACAAGGATTTCTACGCCAAATGGACCAGCCCGAACTGGCTGCGCGCGGCCGACCAGCCGGTGGCCAGCGTGGCGATCTTCAACCAGACCGGCAAAGAGGCGCAGGCCGAGCTGACCGTGAGCGGCGGCATCGACAAGAAAATCGGCGGCATCGCACTCAAACCGGGCGCCAACTTTGTCGCCCTGCCGTTTGACGCCAGCATCAAGCAGCCGCGCTTGAACCTTGCGCTCGCGGTCGGCGGCAAGCCGGTCGATGCGCTCGCCGTGCCCTTGACGCTCGCGCCCAA
>CAXYUI010000063.1:0-8496 GCA_964291975.1 uncultured Formivibrio sp.
CGCCTTGCGTGGTGCCGCGTTTCCAGTAGAGGCCAAAGACCAGCGGCACGAAAGCGGCTACCAAGGTGACCTTGTAGGCGTTCTCGACCATTTCGTAGATCGACAGATCGGACTTGATGGCAAGGAAAGTCACTGCGCACGTGAACAGCAGCACCACGATGCGCATGCTGAGCAAGAATTGTTTGTCACTCAGATTCGGATTCCAGACCAGCAGCAAAGGGCGCAGCAGGTTTTCGGTAAAGGTGACCGAAGGCGCGAGCATGGTGGCGGAAGCGCAGCTCTTGATGGCCGACAGCAACGCGCCAAAGAACATGATCTGGGCAAAAAGTGGCGCTTTTTCCAGTACCAGAGTTGGCAAGATCATTTGCGGATCGTCGTCGATAAAGCGGGCGACCAGCTCTGGTGCGATCAGGATGGCGGAGTAGGCGAGGAACATGGGCACAAACGCAAAGATGAAATAGAGCGAGCCGCCAAGTACCGAAGCGCGCACGGCGATTTTTTCGTTGGCCGACGACTGCACGCGCTGGAAAACGTCCTGCTGCGGGATCGAGCCCAGCATCATGGTGATCAGTGTGCCAACAAAAAACACAATGCTGTTCAGTTCAAAGTCTGGCCAGAATTCGAACTTGCCGTTGGCTGCCGCGTGATTGATGACCACGCTAACGCCGCCGGCCTGATCGGCGACTTCCCAGCCGATGAAGAGCAGACCGATCACGATCACGATCATCTGAATGAAATCAGTAATAGCCACTGACCACATGCCGCCAAAGAGGGTGTAGATCAGCACCGAGGCCGAGCCTAGCATCATGCCCATTTCCTGCGAAATGGCGCCGCCGGACAGTACGCCGAACACTAGGCCAAGCGCCTTGATCTGCGCCGCGACCCAGCCCAGATAAGAGATCACCACGGCGATGGTGGTGATGACTTCAACCGTGCGCCCATAACGCTGGCGATAATAATCGCCGATAGTGAGCAGGTTCATGCGGTAGAGCTTCTTGGCAAAAAAGAGCCCAACCAGAATCAAGCACAAGGAAGAGCCAAAAGGATCAGCAACCACGCCGGAGAGGCCTTCCTGAATAAAAGTGGCTGGCACGCCAAGCACCACTTCCGAGCCGAACCAAGTGGCGAACACTGTGGCGGTGACCACCGACATCGGCAGGGCGCGGCCGGCGATCGCAAAATCCTTGGAGTTATGCACGCGCAAAGCGGCATAGAGGCCGATCGCAATCGAGATCAGCCAGTACAAAACCACAAAAGTCAGCAGCATGGGGGAGTAGGCTCCGCAAAATTCCGGGGGTGCCGGACGAGAAAAAACCCACGGCTGCTTGCCGGGGGCTACGGGCCCGCGCCTGGAGGATGTGGGGAAGAAAAAGCCCCGGCCAAATCGCGATCGGGGCGGATTATAAACACCTTGTCAGCTTTGGGGAATGGCAGAAAGGTATCCGGTTTTTTATTCCGGCCGGTGTTGAGAAATATCAATCAGCATAAGGGCTTGCGTGCAATAAAAAGCCCCGGAATGGTGCATTCCGGGGCGGATTTTTTTGGGGCGGATTGTGCGGGTTAGCGCAAGCTTTCCAGATACTTGTCAGCATCAAGCGCGGCCTGGCAGCCGGTCGCCGCGGAGGTGATGCCTTGCTTGTAGATCTGACCCTGCACATCGCCCGCGGCAAAGACGCCTGGGATGCTGGTTGCCGTGGCGCCGCCGTGACGACCGCCTTGGGTGACGATGTAGCCCTTGTCCATTTCCAGCTGCCCGGTAAATAGATCGGTGTTGGGCTTGTGGCCAATGGCGATAAAGACGCCGGCGACGTCGATGTCGTGCGTGCTGCCATCTTGCGTCGACTTGAGTCGCGCGCCGGTTACGCCGCTGGCGTCACCCAGTACTTCATCCAAGGTCTGGTGTGTTTCCAGGGTGATTTTGCCTTCGGCGACTTTTTCCATCAGGTGATCGATCATGATTTTCTCGGCGCGGAAGGTATCGCGGCGATGGATCAGGGTCACATGCGCGGCGATATTGGCCAGATACAACGCTTCTTCAATGGCGGTGTTGCCGCCACCCACCACCGCCACTTTTTGGCCGCGATAGAAAAAGCCGTCGCAAGTGGCACAGCCGGAAACACCGCGCCCCATGAATTCCTGCTCTGAAGGCAAACCCAAATATTGGGCAGACGCACCGGTGCTGATAATCAGGGCGTCGCAGGTGTATTCGCCCGAATCGCCAATGAGTCGGATCGGCTTTTCAGTGAGCTGTGCGGTGTGGATGTGATCAAAAATGATCTCGGTGCCAAAACGGCGCGCATGCGCCTCGAAACGCGCCATCAGTTCCGGGCCTTGTACGCCGTCGGCATCGGCCGGCCAGTTGTCCACTTCGGTGGTGGTCATCAGTTGGCCACCTTGCGCCAGGCCGGTGATCAGGGTGGGCTTGAGGTTGGCGCGTGCGGCATAAACGGCGGCGGTGTAGCCGGCTGGGCCGGAACCGAGAATCAGCAGGCGGGAGTGCTTGGCGGACATGTTCTGCTCCTGTGGTCTGGATGAGTTGCTGACAATATACAACTTTCTAAAGTGTGTGTACTACTCGAATTTAGCTATGGGCATGATAGTGCGGGCGGCTTTGGTAATCTGCAAGGCTGCTGCTGGAAAACGACGATGGCGATGGGTGCGACGCTACAATATGGTCGATGAGGTGGTCGAGGGTGATGATGCGTCATTTTAAAACATTGAATCGGCTCGGTGCTTTTGTGTTGGCGCTGCGGCGGCCGCCGGTGCGGCGGGTCTGGTTCAAGCAAATTTATTTCACGGGCAATGAAGCGGGTCGACTGGTGGCGCTGATTGGCTTTTCCATTGGCGCTGCGATGATTCTTTTGCTGCACGGTCAATATGGACAAGGCAAAGAGGCCGCCTTGCGATTGATGGTGCGCTTGGTTTTTACCGAATTTGCTCCTTTGTTTGCGGCGCTTGTTCTGGTGGCTCGCTCATCATCGGCAGTGGCCAGCGAATTGGCTGCAATGCGGGTGAACCGGGAGTTGGCAATGCTGACTCGTCACGGGGTGAGCTTGCTGGAATACCTGATTGCTCCGCGCGTATATGGAATGACTTGCGCCGCTGTGGTTTTATCCGCCACCTTGGCCTTGTTTGCTTTGGCGGGAGGCCTCTTGTTCGCTTCCGGGTGGGATATTTTTTACCTCTTTTTGCGACTAGAACACGTGATTCAGCCTGCGTGGTGCTTGGTGGCTTTATTCAAAGCGGGTCTTTTTGGCTTTTTTTCTGCGCTGATTGCATGTCGCAGTGGTTTGATGGCTGCGCCTCAGCCCACGGAAATCCCTAAAGCCGCTTCGAAAGCAGTGATGCGTGGTCTTGCGTCCATTTTTACACTGGAATTTTTGTGGGTGCTGAGTGCATGACTCGCTTGCAAGAAGTGATTAACTTGCCTGGGTATTACTGGCTGCATGAGCCCATAAGCCAAATCGATGCACTGGTTGATACCTTGTGGGGTTATGGCCGCGTGGCGGTGCTTGATGCGCCGGCTTGTCTGGTCAATAACCTGCGCGTGTGGGAAAACTTGATTTTGCCTGCCTGGTATCACCACGGTGGACGTTTGTGTGATTGGGAAGCCCCGTTGGCTGCACAGCTGACATCCTGTGGTCTGGATGAGGCTGAAAGCCAGCGCTTGTTGGTGAGTCTGCCAGCGATGCTGACTTTGGATGAGCGACGCTGGCTGATTCTGTTGCGTGCCGCAGTGCTTCATCCTGAGTATCTAGTTGTGGATGTGGATTGGCTTTTCTGGTTGCAACGGCAAGATGACACGCATCCGGCTTGCCGGCTTTGGCAGTCCGTATCGTGCGTGTGTATTGCGGTGGGGCAGCGCTCGCCGGGTGATGATTATCTGCCGATCGTGTTGTAAGGAGATCATGGTGTTACTCAAAGATACGGATCCACGTTTTCGGCGTCTGGGTTTAAAGATCGGCCTTTTCTCGGGTGGGATGGTGTTGCTTTTGCTGGCTTTGGCTACGTTATTGGCGGCGCGCAAAGGTTTTTTTGAAGATAAGACACGCCTGCATACGGTGGCCGAGCGAGGCAATGGTCTTTCTGCAGGTATGGAAGTGCGGTTTTCTGGTTTCAGAATCGGGGTGGTCGACAAGGTAGCGCTCAATGAAGAGGCGCGCGTTGAGATCGAATTGCTGGTTGAAACGCGCTACTTGCATTGGATCAAGCCCGATTCACGCGCCCAGCTTTATCAGGACGGCATGATCGGCGATCACATCATCGAAATCGTCGGCGGCTCGCCACAAGCTGCGCAGGTGAAAGAAGGCGCCATGCTGGTGTTGGAAAAACCGCCGGGCGTTGCTGATATCGCGCTCGATTTGCGGGATCGAGTTGTGCCGATTATTGATTCGGTGCAAACCACCCTTGATTACGTCAACGATCCGAAAGGCGATGTGCGCCAGACCGTGGCCAATGTGCAAAGTCTGACTGCCGAGTTGCGTCAGACGCGAGAAAAAGTCGATCAGTTGCTGGTTCGTGTTGATGGCTTGGCGGATCGTGAGGTGCGCGGCGTGATCCGTAATGCCGATCGTTCGCTGACGCGCATTGAGGCAATGGCTTCTGAAGTGCAGTCGCGCGTGCCGGGCTTGATGAATCAGGTGGCCTCCAGTCTTGTAGAAGTCCATGCGGCTACCCGCAACGCCAATGAAATGACGGCCACCCTGAAAGAGGCGGTGGATAAAAGTGCGCCGCAATTACCCCGCACCGTACGGCATGCCGATACCCTGATCCAGAACAGTAACGACACCCTCAATGGTCTGCGCCAAAGTTGGCCGCTGAAAAACATGGCACCAGCCGGTGAGCTTGATGCGCCGGTGCCTGATAGTCGAGTGGGGAGTGGCAAATGAAACGAGTCATTCTTTTCTTGCTGGTGGGATTGGTGGCTTGCGCGAGTGCGCCACCCCAGCCGTTCTTGTTGCGAACCGCTGATGCGGCTGCGCGGGAGGCTGTGGCTGCGGGGGCTCGTCAGCAGTGGGTTGAGGCTGAAGCAGCTTGGCGTGAAGCGTTGGCGACTTACCAAGCCATTGATGATTGGACGGGGCAGGGGCGGGCGCGCTTGGGCTTGGCATCTGCGCTGATGCGAGTGTCCAAATCGGCGGAGGCGGCTGATGTGTTGCGTGTGATGGTGGATAAGCCGGTTTTCCTGAGCACGCAACGTGCGCAAGCGGCTTATCAGTTGGCATTGATTGAATCCTCAATGGATTGGCTGGCTCAGGCACGTTTATTGTGTGGTTCGCGCTGCTGGTTGACGGCGCAGTTCGATAATTTTGAAGCAGGCCAGGCTGCGCGGGCAGGACAATGGAATCGGGTGGCGGAACTGGCGCAACGTGCGCTGAAGGCTGCTGATGATTGGCCGGCAGAGCAATCTCACGCGCAGCGTCTTTTGGCTGAGGCGGCGATGCAAAGTCAGGATTGGCTGCGCGCGCAGCAGGCGCTTGAAGCGGCTTTGCGTTTGGATCGGATGTTGGCTGAGCCGTGCTGGTTATTAGATGATTACACCGCATTGGCGCGACTGGCTGGTTTGCGAGGAGATGCGGCCTTGGCGCAAGAGGCAAAAAATCGCGAACAAAGTATTCGAATCGGGCTGGGATCAAAGTCCTGTCTTGCTGTGGCGGGGTCTTTGCGCTAAAATGCTGCGGCTTTTCGGCGATGGCGCTGGAGAGTTACTTCCCTCATCCGCCCCGTCAAGGGTGCCTTATGGTTCCGTGCGGATGGGTAGTCCCAACCCTTATGACGATTGGAGAATTCAATGTCCGTTAGCATGCGTCAAATGCTCGAGGCCGGTGTTCACTTCGGCCACCAAACCCGTTACTGGAACCCGAAGATGGGTCAATACATCTTCGGTGCACGCAACAAGATTCACATCATCAACCTCGAAAAGACCCTGCCGCTGTTCGAAGATGCGCTGAAGTTTACGCGTCGTCTGTCGGCCAATAAGGGCAATATCTTGTTCGTTGGTACCAAGCGCGCTGCCCGCGATATCGTGGCTGAAGAAGCACAACGTGCTGGCGTGGCTTATGTGAATCATCGTTGGCTTGGCGGTATGCTGACCAACTACAAGACCGTTAAGCAATCGATCAAGCGTCTGACCGAACTGCAAACCGTACTGGCTGATGAAAACAACGGCTACGGCAAGAAAGAGCAGCTCGACATGCAGCGCGAAGTTGAAAAGCTTGAGCGCTCGCTTGGCGGCATCAAGGATATGGCTGGTCTGCCGGATGCGATTTTCGTGATCGATACCGGGTATCAGAAGGGTGCTGTAACCGAAGCCAAGAAGCTGGGTATTCCGGTCATCGGCGTGGTCGATACCAACAACAACCCGGATGAAATTGATTACATCATCCCGGGTAACGACGACTCCGCTCGCGCTATCCGTCTGTCCGCTCGTGCCTAGGCTGATGCCGTGCACGAAGGTCGTAACCAGTCGGTGCAGGAAATCGTTGAAGCTGCCGCTTCCGCCGAATAAGTCGGTTGCGTCAGCAAGAAAAAAGGGGCGTTTCGCCCCTTTTTTGTAAAAATTTTCGGGCAAACTGCCCGTGCCGAATTCAGGAGAAATCAAATGGCAGAAATTACCGCAAAGATGGTTGGCGAACTGCGTGAAATGACCGGCCTTGGCATGATGGAATGCAAAAAGGCGCTGGTTGAGGCCGAGGGCGACATCAAGAAGGCTGAAGAAATCCTGCGCATCAAGTCCGGCAACAAGGCTTCCAAGCTGGCTGGTCGTACTGCGGCTGAAGGCGTGGTGGCTGCTTTTATTTCCGATGACAAGAAAGTGGGCGCGCTGGTTGAAATCAACTGCGAAACCGACTTTGTGGCCAAGGATGATGGTTTCGTTGCCTTTGCCAAGGCTGTGGCTCAGGCTGTTGCCGAATCCGGCGTGACCGATGTGGCTGCGCTGACCGACGTCAAGACCGCTTCGAGTGCTACCGTTGAAGAAACCCGCAAGGCTGTGATCGCCAAATTGGGCGAAAACATGTCCGTACGTCGCGCAGTGGTTTACAAGACGGCGGGTCAGATTGCTGCTTATCTGCACGGCGCCAAGATTGGCGTAATTGTAGATATCGAAGGCGCAGAGCAACTGGGTCGTGATGTGGCCATGCACATTGCGGCTTCCAAGCCGGTTTGTGTGTCCAAGGATCAAGTTCCGGCCGAGCTGCTCGAGCAAGAGCGCAAGATTTTCTCGGCGCAGGCTGCTGAATCGGGCAAGCCGGCTGAAATCATCGCCAAGATGGTGGAAGGTCGTATCAACAAGTACCTGGCTGAAGTGACTCTCCTGGGTCAGCAATTCGTCAAGAATCCGGATCAGACCGTTGAGAAGCTGCTGGCTGAGCAAAAAGCCAAGGTCAACGCTTTCTCGATGTTTGTGGTTGGCGAAGGCATTGAGAAGCAAGTGGTTGATTTTGCTGCTGAGGTTGCTGCTGCCGCCAAGGTTTGATCTATTCTGTATAGCGAATCGAACGCCGCACGCTAAAACGTGCGGCGTTTCTGTAGTCAATGGTTCTGTTTGCCCAGTCTTGCGATGAGCTCAAGCCTGCGCAAACCGAATCTATCCCCAAATCAAAAAGGAAAATCCATGAGTCAAGCGCCCAAGTACCAACGAATTTTGCTGAAACTCTCCGGCGAGGCTTTGATGGGGGAGGATAGCTATGGGATCAATCGCGCGACCATCGACCGCATCGTGGGAGAGATCAAGTCCGTGGTCGATCTGGGGGTGCAGGTTGCTATCGTGATCGGCGGTGGCAATATCTTCCGTGGCGTAGCGCCGGCCGCTTCCGGCATGGATCGCGCCACGGCCGATTATATGGGCATGGTGGCCACTGTGATGAACGCGCTCGCGCTGCAAGATGCCATGCGTCACGCCGGCATCGTCAGTCGCGTGCAATCCGCGCTGACCATCCAGCAAGTGGCCGAGCCGTAAATTCGCGGCAAGGCGATCCGCTACCTCGAAGAAAACAAGGTGGTGATCTTTGGCGCCGGCACTGGCAACCCTTTCTTTACGACCGATACCGCCGCAGCGCTGCGCGGCATGGAAGTGGGCGCGGACATCGTGCTCAAAGCCACCAAGGTCGATGGTGTTTACACTGACGACCCCAAGAAAAATCCGGATGCCGTGCGCTATCACACCGTGCCGTTTGATGAGGCAATTGGCCGCAACCTTAAGGTCATGGATGCCACCGCCTTTGCGCTGTGTCGCGACCAGAAAATGAATATTTGCGTGTTTAGTATCTTCAAGCAGGGCGCTTTGAAGCGCGTCGTGCTTGGGGATGATGAGGGCACGCTGGTACACTGCTGAGCCTCGCAGCTCGAAATTGCAACGGGCGGCGCTAATGCCGCCCGTTTTTGTTGAATGCCAAGGACTGAAATCATGATCGCAGACATCAAAAAAGACGCCGAATCCCGCATGCAGAAATCGGTGGAAACGCTCAAGAACAACTTCACCAAGATCCGTACCGG
>CAXYUI010000064.1:0-8468 GCA_964291975.1 uncultured Formivibrio sp.
TTATCGCCCGCCCCGGCTGCAAGCTGGTTTCGGCCGACTATTCGCAGATCGAACTACGGATCATGGCGCACCTTTCGGGCGACGCCGCCTTACTGAAAGCCTTTGCCGAAGGCTTGGACGTGCACCGCGCCACCGCAGCCGAAGTCTTCGGCTGCACACCCGACGAAGTCAGCAACGAACAACGCCGTTACGCCAAGACGATCAACTTTGGTCTGATCTATGGCATGAGTGCTTTTGGCCTTGCCGCCCAGCTCGAAATCGAACGCAGCGCGGCGCAAACGTATATCGACCGCTATTTCGCGCGCTTCCCGGGCGTAGCCGAATACATGGAGCGCACGCGCAGCGAAGCGCGCGAGCGCGGCTATGTCGAAACGGTGTTTGGTCGTCGCCTGTGGCTGCCGGAAATCCGCAGCAGCAACGGCGCCCGCCGCGCCGGGGCCGAGCGCGCCGCGATCAACGCGCCGATGCAAGGCACAGCGGCAGACCTCATCAAATTGGCGATGCTCGCGGTGTCCAAGTGGCTGGACAATGCCGCGCTCGAATCGCGCATCGTCTTGCAGGTCCACGATGAACTGGTGCTTGAAGTGCCAGAGCACGAGCTCGAAACCATCAAAATCGGTCTGCCCGCGCACATGGCGGAAATCGCCACACTCTCGGTACCGCTCTTGGCGGAGGTTGGCGTCGGCAACAACTGGGATGAAGCGCACTAAAGCGCGCCAAACCACGATCCCAGACAAGCCGCCCCTTCTGACGGGCGGCTTTTTTCTTGTGTGCACTGCCGCATCACCTACATTCAGGGCATTCCCGTGTGGCGGCGCTGCCGGATCAAATCCGCGCCCAAACCACCCCACACCACCGAATCAACCACCATTTTCAGTACGAGGAGGATGTCATGTCCGCCCGTCCCCACCGTTTGCATTTGCTGGTCATCCTGCTGGCTGCAGCTTTGCCGGCGACAAGCAGTTGGTCGGCCAGCATTGGCGCGCTGCAGGTGCACAGCTTTCTCGGCCAACCCCTGCTGGCCACCGTCACATTGAATCTGAGTGAAGATGAAAACCTGACGATGCTCGACTGCATTCGCACCCAAGGCACAGATAACGATCTGGCAGATCCGGGACAACTCAGGCAGGAGCTTTTTGTCAGCGGCGATCGCGCTACCGTCCACCTGCGCGGGATCGAACCCTTGAATGAGCCGATGATTGGCATGTCTTTCAGCGTGGGATGCAATGAAAGTCCACAAATTCAACGCAGTTTCATCCTGCTGCTCGATCCCGCCCCGGTCACAGAAGTCCAACCGGCAGTCATCACGGCATCTTCAATCACAGCCAGCAGTAACGCTCAACCCGTCACTACGCCAACCAGCATCGCCCGCCCCATCCGCCCGGTGCCTGTGCGCGCCAAGCGAGTCGTAGCAGCCAGCAAACCGGTAAATTCAGCGCCATCGACTGCGCCGATTCAAGCCGACGCAGCGCTCGGCAACTCAAGCAGTGCGCCACCGCAGCGTGATGACGCGAGCTATCGCCTCAAAATTGAAAGTGCATCGGCCACAGAAATTCGCAGCGAAGAGCTGGAATCCGAGCTGCAAGTCCTGCAAAACCAGCACGCGCAACTCCGCGTGGAAATGAACCGCCTCGAAGAGCGCATGGCGCGTTTGCAATTGCAACTAGAAGGCCCATCGCTCCCCGCACCGCTTGTGACCCGCGCCCCCGCCATCGAAGCAAGCGCCCCGCCGGCAACGTCGCCACGCAGACTATGGCCCTGGATATTCGGGGGAGGATTGACCGCGATTTTGCTGGCAACGGCAGCTTGGCTGCTGGCGCGCCGAGACGACGATCCCGTCGAAGAAAACGATTGGCTGAACCGCCCGATGACGCCCACAGAGCTGGATGTAGATACGCTCAGTCGCAACAAAGTTGCCCCGCCACGGCCAGAGGAAGGCATTGAAGTCGCGGACGACGATTCGGAACTGGATCAAGCGCAATTCCTGCTGTCTGAAGGCCAGGCATTGGAAGCCATCGACCTGCTCTACAGCGTCATTGATAAAGACCCATCCGAAGTTCGCGCTTGGTTGCTGCTCTTGCGAACACTGAGTCAACGTGACAACTCGCAAGAGTTCGCCATGGTCACCGAGCGCTTCAAGACCACCTCGCCCAATGCCGACGATTGGGCCATCGTGCAGGCCATGGGGCGCGATCTGGATCCTGAGAATCCGCTATATGCGCCCGCACCTCAGGTGCGCGCCGAGAGCGTCAAGGGGCAACCAACTCTGAACTTTTTTGGCGATGCCCACCGGGCTCCCGAACCCACGCCGGTACCGAAGTTGGATCTTGGGTTGGAATCCTTGCCCGAAGAGCCAACCGCGGGCGATTCCACCATCAACCAGATTTCGCGTCGCGACGCGGCCTGAGCCGGGTTAGAATCAGCCGAAAACGGAGATCGGCTGTGAACAAGAAAATCACCATCGCCACGCGCGAAAGTCCATTGGCTCTGTGGCAAGCCCGCCATATCCAGAGCCGCCTGCAAGCGCTTTACCCCGACATCGACATCGCCCTGCTGGGAATGACCACGCAGGGCGATCGCATTCTGGATGTCACACTCAATAAAATCGGCGGCAAAGGCTTGTTTGTAAAAGAGCTGGAACAGGCGCTAGCTGATGGCAGCGCCGATCTGGCCGTGCATTCGCTCAAAGATGTACCGATGGTTCTGCCCGAAGGCTTCGCGCTCGCGGCCATCGCCAGCCGCGAAGATCCGCGCGACGCTTTCGTTTCCAATCACTTTGCGAGTCTGGCCGAGCTGCCCCCCGGCAGCGTAGTCGGCACTTCCAGCCTGCGCCGGGAAGCGCAACTGCGTGCGCGCTTCCCGCATCTGACCATCAAACCCTTGCGTGGCAATGTCGGCACCCGGTTGGCCAAACTTGATGCTGGTGAATATGACGCTATTGTGCTGGCCGCAGCTGGACTTAAGCGGCTGGGCTTGGGTGAGCGCATCCGCGAAAGCATTGCTGTCGAAGACAGCCTGCCTGCGGCCGGACAGGGCGCACTGGGCATCGAGATTCGCGCCGATCGTGCCGATCTGTGCGAACTGCTCGCCCCCCTGCATGACGCCTCGACCGCGGCGTGCGTGATCGCGGAACGCGCGCTCGCGCGCCGCCTGAATGGTTCTTGCCAAGTGCCACTTGCCGCCTATGGCGAAGATGACGACGGCTTTTTGCGCCTGCGTGCGCTGATCGCCCGTCCGGATGGCAGCGATCTCGTCCGCGCCGAAGCCAGTGGCTCGCTCGCCAGCGCCGAAGCACTCGGTCTGAAAGTGGCCGAATTATTGCTGATTGAAGGCGCAGGCTCGATTCTGCATGAGCTCGCGCATGAGCACTAAACTTGCCGGACAGCGCATTTGGGTCACCCGGCCAGCCAATCAATCCACGCGCTTACTGCAACTTCTCTGCGAAGCGGGCGCGGCACCGCTAGCCCTGCCCTTGCTGGAAATCGCGCCGCCACATGATCCGGCGCAGGTCAAAACCGTACTGGCCGATCTGGCTCGCTTTGATCTGGCCATTTTTGTCAGCCCCACCGCGCTCGACATGACGCTGGCCGCACTGGACGCCCCTTGGCCCCCAGCGCTGCCGATCGCCGTGATTGGCCCGGGCAGCCTGCGCCTGGCGCGCCAGTATGGCTTCAACCACATCATCAGCCCTCCCGCGCAGTTCGACAGCGAAGGCCTGCTGGCGCTCACTGAACTTCAACAGATGGCAGGACGCCAGGTGTTGATCTTGCGTGGCGACGGCGGCCGCGATGTGCTGCCGTCCGGCCTTACCGCGCGCGGCGCAAACGTCACCTTGCTCAATGTCTATCGTCGCCTGCCGCCACAATTGGACGCAGGCCGGTTAGCCGCAGAACTGGCACAAGGTTGCGATGGTCTGATCGTTTCCAGCTCGGAAGCGGCGCAACACCTGTTTACCCTCGCTGGAGCGGATCTGCGCAGCCGGCTACAATCAAGCCTGTTTTTTGCACCACACCCGCGTATCACCGAAACGCTGCGGGAACTGGGCGCACAGGCCATCGTCACAACAGCGACCGGAGATGACGGCATCCTTGCGGCCATCCAAGCCCATTTCTGCAATAATTGAGGCCTTCCTTACCGGCCCTTACAGCGAGCCCCGAATGACTCAGGAAAACCAAACCCTCGCCAGCGCAATGGATCCCATCCAGCCCGCGACCCCGCGTTGGTCCAAACCGAATCCGGCATTGCTTGCCTCACTGCTGGCTATTGCACTGGCTGGCACTGCGCTGGTCTACGAGCTCAAGAGCACCCGCGCCTTGCGCCAATCGCTCGCCGATACCCAAAAAGCGCTGGCCAGTTTTCAGCTCACGCAGCAAGAAACAAAAGCGCAGCTGCAAAAGATAGATGCCAAGCAAGCATTGAGCGATGCGCGGCAAGCTGAAGTGCAACAGCAACAAACCGCGCTGGCCAGCATGTATGAATCGCTGACTCGTGCTGAATCGAGCCGAATTCTGATCGAATTGGAACAGATGCTGGTTTTTGCCAGCCAGCAACTACAGCTAACCGGCCATACCGCGCCCGCGATTGCAGCGCTTTCTTTGGTGGAGCAGCGCATTGCCAATTTGAATCGTCCCGAATTCATTACCTTGCGCCGCACGCTCCAGAAAGAACTCGGTGAGCTTAAAACCTTCCCTGAACTCGATTTGACCGGCGCGTCCTCCCGACTCGATACCTTGGTCGATGCGACAGATCGTCTGCCTTTGGTCATCGAAACACAACGCAGCAAACCCGTCCCCCGCGTCGCCAGCGAAAGCGATCGCTTGAGCCGGATTGCTCGCGATGTCTGGCACGATCTCAAGCAACTGATCCAGATTCGCCGCATGGATAAACCTGACGCGATTTTGCTCGCGCCAGAGCAAGCGTTCTTCCTGCGCGAAAATATCAAACTGCGCCTGCTCAATGCACGCGCGGCGCTGCTGGGGCGCGATGACAAGGTATTCCACTCGGAACTCAAAGCTGTCCACCATTACCTAGATCGCCATTTTGATCAGCAATCAGCCACGGTGATGCAAGCGCGCGACACGTTGCGCCAACTCGAAGCGCTGCAAATCAATCCGCAGCTGCCTGATCTTGCGGCCAGTCTTGGCGCCATCCGCCAAACCCGCCAGCACACCGAAAGGATCAAACCGTGAGAGCGCTGATCTGGATCCTTGTTCTCTTTGCGCTCGCGGTTGGGTTGATGCAATTCGCCCAATTCAACAGCGGTTATGCGATTTTGTTCATTCCGCCGTGGCGAATCGAACTGTCGGTCAATACCTTCATGATTCTGACCGCGCTCTTGGTGATGACCTTGTACTACGTGCTGCGCTTGGTGGGTGAGATCAGCGGTCTGCCCGAGCAAGCACGCTTGTGGCGCCAGCGTCGCACGCAAACACAACTGCTCGAGCGGGAACGAGAAGCTCGTCTGGCCTTTGAAGAAGGGCGTTATCAGCGCGCCGAACGATTGGCCTCGGATGCGGCTCGTCACAGCCACGACGATCATGCCATCGCCGTCAATTTGCTGTTGGCCGCGCGCGCGGCTCATCAGTTTCGTGATTTCAAGCGCCGCGATCAGCATTTCACCGCGCTGCGTAAACGATTGGGTAATGCTCATTTGGCCACCGCCCTCAGCATGGCGGATCTGCTCATTGACGAGCGTCGTTATGCCGAGGCCAGCACGGCCATCGAAGAAGCGCGCGCCCTTTCGCCCAAGCTCACGGCTGCGCTGCGCCTGGAGTTGCGTTTGCGCCAGCGCGAAGACGATCACGATGCGGTCATCCGCATTGTTGAACAGCTGCTGAAAAGTGAAGCCCTTGATGCCGACGTGGCTCGCCGCATTCGCACCCAAGCCTATCTGGGCAAATTGCGCCAGCAACAAATGAATCCACAGGAACTGCGTGAATGGTGGCGGCGCTTGCCGGCCGCAGACAAAGCGCAATCTCACTTGGTTCGCGCCGTGGCGGATCAATGGGTTGCGCTGGGTGATGCGGATCAAGCAAGAGAAATGATTGAACAGGCGCTCAAGGTGCAATGGTCTGGCGATCTGGCCGAGCGCTACGGTACGCTCGGTCTGACCGGCGAATCGGCCAGCACGCAAATCGCCCACGCCGAGAGCTGGCTGGCGGAACATCGCGACGATCACCAACTGCTGCTCACGCTGGGGCGTCTGTGCTGCGCGACCAGCCTCTGGGGCAAAGCGCAAAACTATCTGGAAGCCAGTATTGCGGTCAAACCCACCGCCATTGCTCACGCCGAACTGGCCGATTTGTGCGAACGACTGGAAAGAACTGGCGAAGCCAACGCACACTATCGCGCGGGTCTCAGCCTGTTACTGCGCCGCTAAGGCGTAAATCCTTGCGACGTAAAAAAACCCGCTCGAGAGCGGGTTTTTTCATACCTAAAACCACAATTAGGCTTTTGCACCAACCAGCGAAACCACTGCGGCATCGTGACCACGCACCAGCGCCATGATTTCCACGCCTTCCGGCAGCTTGATGTCAGACAGGTGAACTTGGGTCTTGGTGACATTCAGGTCGCCCAGATCCACGGTGATGAATTCCGGCAGCTTGGAAGCGACGCAACGCACCAGCACTTCGTTCATGACGTGGCTAACCGTACCGCCTTGCAGTTTCACGCCCAGGCTTTCTTCTGCGTTTACAAAGTGGAACGGTACCTTCAGTTCAACCTTGGTCGCATCGTCAACACGCTGGAAGTCAACGTGCAGCACTTGCTGCTTGTACGGGTGGTATTGCACAGCGCGAACCAACACTTGCTCGGAAGCAGCGCCATCAACCGTCAGCTTGATCAGCGCGGTGTGGAAAGCTTCGTCTTGCAGGGTGTAGTACATGCTGTTGTGATCGAGGCTGATCGCCAGCGGAGCCTTGGCGCCACCGTAAACGATGCCCGGCAGGGTGCCGGCCTTGCGCAGGCGGCGGCTCGCTCCGGTGCCCTGTGCTGCACGGCTTTGTGCTTGAATTTCGAAAGTCATGGTTTTACTCCATTGTGCGCGGCAAACCGCGCTCATAAAAATGCGCTTCCCGCGACCAGGAAGCGCGCTTTTTCGGCCAAACGGCCAAAACTTTTAATCGACGAAAAGGCTGGAAACCGATTCTTCGTTGTTAATGCGACGCATCGTCTCAGCCAGCAGGCCGGCAATGCTGACCGCGCGGATGCGGCCGCAATTCTGCGCAGCTTCCGACAGCGGGATGGTATCGGTCACGACCACTTCGTCGAGTTCCGACTGCATGATGCGCTCGACCGCAGCGCCGGACAGCACCGGGTGCGTGGCGTATGCAATCACGCGCTTGGCGCCGAACTTCTTCAGCGCTTCGGCCGCCTTGCACAGGGTGTTGGCGGTGTCGATCATGTCGTCGACGATCAAACAGGTACGGTCTTTCACATCACCGATGATGTGCATCACTTCGGAAACGTTGGCCTTCGGACGACGCTTGTCGATGATGGCCATATCCACGCCAAGCTGCTTGGCCATGGCGCGGGCACGCAGTACGCCACCGACGTCCGGCGAAACGACCATCAGATCGTCATACTGCTTGGCGCGCAGGTCGGCGAGCAGTACCGGGGTCGAATAGATGTTGTCGACCGGAATATCGAAAAAGCCCTGAATCTGGTCGGCGTGGACATCCACGGTCAACACGCGATCCACACCCGCAGCGGTCAGCATATTGGCGACCACCTTAGCGGAAATTGGCACGCGAGCGGAACGGGGACGACGGTCTTGGCGAGCATACCCAAAGTACGGGATGGCGGCAGTAATCCGGCTGGCCGAAGCACGCTTGAGGGCATCGACCATCAGCATCATTTCCATGATGTTGTCGTTGGTCGGGGCGCAGGTGGATTGCAGTACGAAAACGTCACGACCGCGTACATTTTCCAACAACTCAACCGTCACCTCCCCGTCGGAAAAACGACCCACCGCAACGCGGCCCAGGGAAATGTCGAGGTGTTGAACAACGCTTTCGGCAAGCCGGGGATTGGCATTGCCGGTCACGATCATAAGGTTGTCGTAAGCCATTTTGGAATCCCGAAAAAACAAAAAGCGTGTAATAGCCATTACACGCTTTTTTTATTTTGAAATCTGGCAGGGGAAGAAGGATTCGAACCTTCGCATGTCGGAATCAAAATCCGATGCCTTAACCAACTTGGCGACTCCCCTATCGAACCTGCCGCTACTACTTAATCGGCAAATTCATGCAACGGGTGCTGATTCAAACCTCGGGTTATAAAACCCTTCATCGAATCAGGAAGCCGAGATATTACACACTTTGCTTCGTCTTGGGAAGCGAATTGTGAAAACACACAACTTCCAGAACCGGTCATCCGCGCATCAGCAAATTGCTTCAGCTGGGCGAGGTATTCGCCCACCAGCGGATGCTGGCGTATCGCAACCGGCTCAAGATCGTTGTGCGTCTTGG
>CAXYUI010000065.1:0-8442 GCA_964291975.1 uncultured Formivibrio sp.
ATCCAGTCCTTGCGCCCAGAGCGCGGCGACGATGCCGGCGAGCGTATCGCCCTGGCCCGCGTTGCTGAGCGCGGCGTTGCCGCTGGCGTTGATGCTGTAGCGATCCGCGTCGGCAATGACGCTGCCGCTGCCTTTCAGAATGACGGTGGCGCGATAGCGGCGCGCGATTTCCTGTGCGGCGGCAATGCGGTCGTGCTGGATGGCGGTGGTGTTTGTGTCCAAAAGTCGCGCAGCCTCGGACGGATGCGGCGTCAGGATGGTGGCGGCGCTGCGATTGGCGACTTCGCGTGCAAGCATGGCGTCGGCGGCAAGCAGGTTGAGCGCATCGGCATCGAGCAATAGCGGTTGCGGTTTGGCGATCAGGTTAGTCAGCAGCGCACGCGCTGCATCCGTTTGCCCCAGCCCCGGCCCGAGCAGCCAATGGCTGATCGCGGCCTCGTTCACCAATGAATCGGCGGCGCGCAGCATCAGTTCGGGCTGGACGAAATCGACGATGGGCGCAGCATCGAGAAAGCCGCAGAACACGCGACCTGCGCCACAGAAGAGGGCGGCTCGTCCGGCCAGAAGCACTGCGCCGCTCATTCCGTCCGCACCGCCGCAAACCGCGACCGAACCGAAACGGCCTTTGTGTGTGTCATGGCGTCGCCGCAATTGCCGCAGCGCTAGGGGCGGCGCAGTGATGAGTTCGGCATCGGCTTGTGGCACTGATAAGCCGAGATTGTGGACAGCCACCACCCCGGCATGATCGCGGCCGGCCGCCGTGTGCAGGCCCGGCTTGTCGCCCAGAAAGGTGAGGGTCTGTCGTGCGCGGATCGCCGCGCCGCGCGTTGCGCCGGTCATTGCATCCAGGCCGCTCGGGGTGTCGATGGCCAGAATCGGTGGGGCGCTGGCGTTAAGCGCTTCGATCAAAGCGATGTCGCGGGCATCGAGCGCGCGGCTCAGACCAATGCCGTAAATCGCGTCGATGATGAGATCGTAACGGGCAGGTTGCAGGTCGCTGGCCGCTCTGCCGCCGGCAGCTTGCCAGCTCTGGTAAGCGTCGAGCGCATCCCCGTCGTAATCGGTGCCCCGAGTAAACCAGACTTCGACCTGTGCGCCAGCGGCTTGCAGGTGTCGGGCCGCGACGAGGCCGTCGCCGCCATTATTGCCTGGGCCGGCAACGACCAGAATCCGCTGTGCATTCAGAGCTTGCACGGCCTCAGTAATGGCCTGACCCGCGCGTTCCATCAAGGGGTATTGCTGCTGCAAACCCAGTGTTTCGATGCGGCGCAGCGTGGCGAGGTGGTAGAGCGCGGCCATCGGCGATCCTTATTGCGCGAGCAATTGCTCCAGTTCTGCCAGCGTAGCGCGTTCGCGTTCATCGCGGCGGGTGGCGTTGCGCTCGGCCGAGAGCGGACGGATGTGCAGGCGAACCGGTGTTTCGGCAAACCAGAAGGCGAGTGTCGGGTAGTCATCGTGCCGGTGCTGCGGCGGCGCTTCCTTGTGCTTGAAATCGACCTGCTGATTGAGCAGAAAGAGCTCGACCGCTTTGGGATCGTCTTCGAACAGAATCAGGTTGATGTCTGAATGCGCGCCGGCGACGCCGGAAAGCACCGAGCCGGCGAGATAGGGGCGGAAATTGGCAAAGAAACGCAGCAGATAAGCGGCTTTCTGCCGCAAATCGCGCAGCAGGTCTTCGTGTTCAGGCGCATAGATGGCGCGATGCTCGATGAGCGCGGCTTCGACTTCTTCATTGGAAGGCAGGCCGCCGTTTTCCGGATAACCGAGTTGGCGCGCCGCCTTGCGTTTGGCGAGTGCGAAGTTGTCGATGTGCTCTTCGGCAATCAAAAAAGCCGCGCGGGCCGCGATTTCGGCCCGCTGCGAGTGACCACGCTCTTTCATCAGAACAAGAGATCCTTGATGTCATCAAGCGCTGCGGCCGGGGCGCTGGCATTCCCGGTGTCCGAGCCGCCTAGTCCGAGTTCCGGATTGGTGTGCGTGAACTCACTGAAGAAGTATTCCTGGCGCGGGCCTTTTTCGGTCTGGATGGTTTGCGTCACCACGCCTTCGGGCATCTCGTAAACCATTTCCGGCATGTCCTTCAAGGCCTTACTCATATAACTGATCCAGATCGGCAACGCGGCCGAGCCGCCGGTTTCGCGGCCGCCCAAGGATTTGGGCTGATCGAAGCCCATCCAGGCCACGGCAACCAGTTTGGGCTGAAAGCCAGCGAACCAAGCGTCGTGCGCATCGTTGGTTGTGCCGGTTTTGCCGGCCAGATCGGCGCGACCCAGTACGCGAGCCTTGGCGGCCGTGCCCGAACGGGTGACGTCCTGCATCATGCTGGTCATGACATAGGCATTGCGGGCATCGAGCGTGCGTTCGGCGTTGATGCCGGCAACCTCAGGTTCGGTCTTGGCCAGTACGCGGCCTTTGCCATCTTCGATCCGGTCGACAAAATACGAGCTGACCTTGAAGCCGGTATTGGCAAAGACCGCATAGCCTTCGGCTTGTTGTAAGGGCGTAACACTTCCCGCACCCAGCGCCATGGTCAGATAAGCCGGGTGATTTTTGGGATCGAAGCCGAAACGGGCGATATGTTGCTGCGCAAATTCAGGCGTGATCGCTTGCAAGATGCGGATCGAGACCAGGTTTTTCGATAGGGTGAGCGCGTGGCGAACGCTCATCATCCCGCCATAGCGACCATCGTAGTTTTTCGGTTCCCAGGTTTGACCGCCGATCTGGGCAGGGTCGATGACCAGCGGGGCGTCGTTGATTAAGGTTGCCGGCGTGATGCCGCGCTCTAGTCCGGCGGAATAAATATAAGGCTTGAAGCTCGAACCGGGTTGTCGCCAGGCTTGGGTGACGTGGTTAAAGCTGCTGCGGTTGAAGTCGAAGCCGCCGACCAAGGATTTGATTGCGCCATTTTCCGGGTCGAGGGAAACAAATGCGCCTTCGATCTGGGGTAACTGACTGATGACCCATCCTTTCTCATGTTGCCGAACGCGAATCACTGCCCCTGTGCGAATCCGCTGGGCGGGAGGCGTTTTTTCGGAAAGATGGTTTCGAGCCAGTTTGATGCCATCGCCAGATAAGGTGATGGCGTCACCGCCGCGTAAACGAGCCTGGACTTCTTTGTTGGTTGCAGATAGCACCACGGCAACTTGGATATTGTCGGAGTCTCGGATTTCCGCCAAAGCCTCATCGAGCGCATCTTCTTTGCCGGCCTCAAGTAGAAGGGGATCTACAAAAGCTTCCGGTCCCCGATAGCCGCGACGGGTGTCGTAATCGAGTAATCCTTGGCGCAAGGCTTCGTAGGCTGCGGATTGATGGCGACTATCGATGGTGGTCACCACCTTGTAGCCTTCGGTGTACGTGGCTTCCTTGTAGCGCTCGTACATCATTTGACGCACCATTTCGGCGACATACTCTCCATGCACTGAATAGTCCGGGCCTGACTTGCGGACGCGCAGGGTTTCTTCGCGAGCCGTTGCATACTGCTCTGCCGAGATGAACTTCAGCTCGTGCATGCGGCGCAATACATACAGTTGGCGTAACCGCGCACGCTTGGGGTTGACGACCGGGTTGTATGCCGAGGGGGCTTTGGGCAAACCGGCGAGCATGGCCATCTCGGCGATACTCAGGCTGGACATGTTTTTCCCAAAGTAGGTTTGCGCCGCAGAGCCGAACCCATAGGCGCGCTGACCGAGATAAATGTGATTGATATACAACTCAAGAATCTGATCTTTGGATAAGTTGTGTTCAATTTTGAACGCAAGAAGGGCTTCGTTAAACTTGCGCGACAGTGTTTTTTCGTTGGATAGATAGAAATTACGGGCGACTTGCATGGTGATCGTACTGGCTCCCGATTGCGAGCGGCCAGAGGTCAAATTGCCAATCATCGCCCGCAGAACACCGATGTAGTCCACCCCGCCATGGGTGTAAAAGCGCTCATCTTCGGCCGCGAGCAATGCGTTTTTCATGTTCTGCGGAACTTCGCTGATCGGCAGAAAGGATCGGCGTTCTTCGCCAAACTCGCCGATTAGCGCGCCGTCTGCAGAATATACGCGCAATGGAATCTTGGGGTGATAGTCCGTGATGGCTTCCAAAGAGGGCAGTTTGGGGTATGCCAGCAGGACTGCGAGCAGTGCAATGCCGACAATCAAAATGGATAAGCCAGCGATTATCCCAAAAATAAGAAAAATTATTCTATTAGTCATATCTGATTATCGATGCTATCGAAGCGGGGAAACGAAATCCAAACATTGCCGCCAGTTGCAAAAAAACAAGCGCTTGGCTACCTTGACCTTTACAGCCCTAAAACGCACTGTTACGATCAAAACCAGTTTGGTTGGAATATATTGTTGTTCGTCCTTATTCTAAAAGGATTTTCAAGTTGAATCTCGACTTCCTCAAGCCGAAGGCCCCTCCGCTCATCGGGGTTGATATAAGTTCATCGGCGGTCAAGATGGTCGAGCTGGCTCAAACAGGCAGAACGTACAGTCTTGAACGTTATGCGATTGAGCCGCTCCCCAAAGACGCAGTGAGCGAAGGTGGCATCGCTAATCCAGATGCTGTTTCTGAGGCTGTGCGCAAAGCATGGCGGCAGATGGGTACGCGTGTCAAAAACGTAGCCATTGCCTTGCCGGCTGCAGCAGTCATCACCAAAAAAATTCTTGTTCCGGGCGGACTCTCCGAACGTGATCTGGAGTCACAGGTAGAAACGGAGGCAAATCAGTATATTCCCTTTGCGCTTGACGAGGTCAATCTGGACTTCCAGGTTCTCGGTCCAGCCGCAAATGCGCCGGAAGAAAACGAAGTCATGCTTGCTGCTGCGCGCAAGGACAAAGTTGACGAGCGTGTCGCTGCCATTGAGGCTGCAGGCTTGAAAGCCGTTGTGCTGGATGTGGAATCCTTTGCGACGCAAGCGGCATTTGGTCTGATGTGTCCGCAGCTACCTAATAATGGCGACAACCAGATTGTGGCTGTGGTCGATATTGGCGCAACCGCAATGCACATGAACATCTTTAAAGATGGTCAGTCCATCTACAGTCGCGATCAAGCGTATGCGGGTAATCAGCTTACCCAGGAAATTCAGCGGCGCTTCAATATGTCTGCCGATGCTGCTGAACAGGCTAAGCGACAAGGCGGATTGCCCGAAAACTATGAGCAAGATGTTCTCCAGCCTTTCATGGATACGCTTGCCCTTGAGATTTCACGCTCTCTGCAATTTTTCTACACAGCTAGCAACTACAACTCGGTAGATCATATTTTGCTCGCTGGTGGTTGTGGCGTGATTCATGGCTTGGATGAAGTGGTATCCAGCCGTTGTCAGGTTGCTAGTACGATGCGTGCCAACCCGTTTTTCAGCATGGCGACAGGCAAGGTTCGGAGCAAGCAGATTCAGCTTGATGCCCCTTCGCTGTTGATCTCATGTGGCCTTGCTATGCGGAGGTTCGACCCAGCATGATCCGGATTAATCTTCTTCCCCACCGAGAGCAAAAGCGTGCTGCACGGCAGCGACGTTATCTTGGTTTGTTGTTCTTTTCTGTGTTGCTTTCGGCGGGTGTGGTCATTCTCGGATATATGGTGCTGCAAGCACGCATCGACATCCAGGCCGACCGTAATCGCATTCTCACAGAAGAGAATACCAAGCTCGATCATGAAATTGCGGAGATCGAAAAGCTTAAAAGCGAAAAGCAAGCTCTTCTTGATCGCAAGCAGGTTGTAGAACGGCTGCAATCAAATCGGACAATGGCTGTACGCATTATGGATCAATTAGTACGCCAGACGCCTGAAGGGATTTATCTGAAATCATTCAGCCAAAATGGTGATGCGGTGTCTTTCTTGGGCTTCGCTCAATCGAGCGCTCGTGTATCCATTTACATGCGAAGTATTAATGATTCTCAGGTTTTTGAGCAGCCCTTGTTGATTGAGGTTAAGTCTTCGAGCGTCGGCAATCAAAAGCTGGCAGAGTTCAGTTTGAATTCCCGTTTGAGTCGTGGTGAGCCGGAGGTAGTGGCTGTGCAGGGGGGGGCAAATGAATCTAAGTGAATTGCGTACCTTGGATCCCAAGGATGCAGGAAATTGGCCGATCTCTGTACAGATTTCGCTTCTTGCTATTGTCTTTTCGGCCATTCTTGCGGCGGGACACTTTTATTTTTGGAGCCCGCAGTTAGAAGATCTTGACGCAGGGCGAGCACAAGAAGAGCAGTTGAAAGAAGAGTTTAAGGTTAAAAAAGCAAAAGCGATTAACCTTGAAGCCTATCGTCAACAGCTTCTTGAGATTCAAGAATCTTTCGGTGCGTTACTGAAACAGTTGCCTAACAAGTCGGAAATGGAAACATTGCTGACGGAAATTAATCAAGCTGGCGTGAGTAGCGGGTTGCAATTTGAATTATTCCGTCCTGGCGCAGAGATAAAGACGAATGAATTCGCTGAAATGCCGATTGCAATCAAGATTTCCGGAAACTTCCATGATCTTGCTGCTTTTGTGAGTAATGTGGCGCAGCTGTCCCGAATTGTCACGGTGAATGATATTAAGTTGACTCCGTCGGCGAGTGGCTTGCTGACCTTGGAAGCGACAGTAAAAACGTATCGAGCGCTAGATGATGCTGAGCAGCAGGCGTTGCGTATGGCTGAAATTGAGGCCAAAAAGAGAAAGAAATAGCGGATAGGCCAAGGAGCATTGATAAATGATCAAGCGATGGATGATTGGGTCGCTATCCGTAATTGCGCTTGCTGGTTGTTTTGGCGAGGAGCATAGCGATCTCAAAGAGTGGATGAGAGTGCAGAGCGAGGGCATGATGGGACGGGTTGATCCTTTGCCCGAAGTTAAGCCATACACTCCATTCGTATATGCAGCATTCGACTTGGTTGACCCTTTTCGGCCGACCAAGATGGAGGTTGCCAAGCGCGGTGGTGGTAGTGGCATCGCTCCGAACATGAATCGCCCCAAAGAAGAGTTGGAAAAGTTTGACCTTGAACGTCTAAAAATGGTCGGAACGCTTCAGCAGGGCAAGATGATGCAAGCCTTGATTGCTGACCCTTCCAATACGTTACACCGGATCAAGCTGGGTAGTTATATGGGTCAGAATTTCGGCATGGTGGTTGGAATCAGCGAAACAGAAGTGAAGCTGAAGGAAATCATCGAGGACAGCGGGGGAGACTGGGTCGAGCGTACAACAAGCCTCAACCTTGTAGAAGCGGAGCAAAAGAAATGAATAAAATGATCAAATAGCTTGGAACGCTGGTTTTAGCGCTGTGCGCCGCAGCCTCGTTTGCAGCTGAACAAAATGTAATAACTGGGATTGAAGTTAATGATCTGAGCACGCAGAAACAACAGATCAAGATTACTTTCAATGGCAATGCCCCGACCCCGACCAGCTTTTCGGTCAATACGCCTCCGCGTATTGCTTTGGACTTCCCCAATACGGTCAATCAAACGGGAAAGGCGGCTGAGCAAGTCAATGGTTTTGTTCTTCGCTCCATGAATTTGGCGGAGGGGAATGGTCGTACCCGATTGATGCTTAGTTTGCAGAAGCAGGCTTCTTTTGATACTAAAGTCGAGGGCAAAACTATTCTGTTGACTCTCGATGGTACGACTTCCGCGCCATCTGCCGCAGAGTCTATTCATTTTGCGGCGCAAGCCAAGATGGCTGCTCGGTCTGAAACGATCAAAAGTATTGATTTTCGTCGAGGCCCTGCAGGGGAAGGCAAGATCATTGTTGATCTGAGTAATTCGAATGTCGGTATCGATATTCGTCAAGCGGGCAAGAATCTGGTCGTTGATTTTGCTAAAGCTTCTTTGCCAAAGAATTTGGAACGCCGTCTGGATGTTTCAGACTTTGGTACGCCCGTTGCCAAGGTTGATTCCTACGCTCAGGGTGATTCTGTTAAGTTATCTATTGAGCCGACTGGTAATTGGGAATATTCGGCTTATCAGGCAGAAAATCGTTTCATTGTTGAAGTGCGTCAGCGTGTTGAAGAACGTTTGCATGCCGCCAAACCAACATACAAGGGTGAAAAACTCTCTCTGAACTTCCAGAATGTGGAAATCCGGACGGTGTTGCAGGTTATCGCCGAATTTACTGGCCTGAATGTAATTACCAGTGAAACGGTGTCAGGTTCTCTGACCCTGCGCCTGAAAGATGTTCCGTGGGATCAAGCGCTGGATATCATTTTGCAGGCCAAGGGATTGGATCAACGCAAGGTTGGCAACGTGCTCTGGATTGCCCCGCGTGACGAACTGGCCGCTAAGGAAAAGCAAGAACTGGAAGTGCGCAAGCAGATTACTGAACTTGAGCCGACGCGCACCCAGTTTTTCCATCTGAAATATCACAAAGCCGAAGCTTTCGAGAAAATTCTGAAAGATGAGAAACAGAAGATTCTTTCTTCCCGCGGCAGTGTGGTGATTGATCCGCGCACTAATACGCTCATGGTTCAAGATATCCCGTCCAAGCT
>CAXYUI010000066.1:0-8406 GCA_964291975.1 uncultured Formivibrio sp.
TCTGCCACGTTTATACGGACGACGAAGCCGCTCCGGAAAAGGCGATCCGCATCGCCGACAATGCCAAGACCCAGCGTTACGCGCCGTGCAACACCATGGAAACCCTGCTGGTCAACGAGAACGTCGCCGACCTGATCCTGCCGCCGCTGGCTGATATCTATCGCCAGAAGGGCGTTGAGCTGCGTGGTTGCCCGGCGACGTGCGCGATCCTGCCTGATGCGCTCGCTGCCACCGAAGAAGACTGGTCGACCGAATACAACGCGCCGATCCTGTCGATCAAAGTCGTGGCCGACCTAGATGCTGCGATGGATCACATCAACCGCTATAGCTCGCAGCATACCGAAGCGATCATTACCGAGAACTACACCAAGGCGCGGGGTTTCCTGCGCGAGGTCGATTCCAGCTCGGTCATGGACAACGCGCCAACCCGCTTTGCTGACGGCTTCGAATACGGCTTGGGCGCGGAAATCGGCATTTCCACCGACAAAATCCACGCGCGCGGTCCGGTTGGTCTTGATGGGTTAACGAGTCAGAAGTGGGTGGTGCTCGGCGACGGACATATCCGCAGCTAAAACCATAAAAGGGTGTTCACGGATTACCGGGGAAGGCGGCTTTGATCTTTAGGCAGAAGTAGTCGCTATCCCGGTAACCGTAAGCCATCCGCTTCATCACCTTGTTCTTGATCCCTTCCAACGGTTTACCCGTTACCGACTTTTCCCTTTTACTGACGTAGTTCTCATGATTCCGGAAAGAACCACAAAAACCCACTGAACCGTGGGCTTTTGTATTGCGGCGCGGGATTAATGAATTTCCGTCGCCGGACTTGGATGGCATTCACTCAAACTGCCCGTAAAGACGGTTGTTGATTTATTTCTTGTCCGGACAGTAGCCATAAGATTTTTCGGCAGACAATTTTTTGTTCTCCGGTTGCATCCAAATCAGGCGGTTATTTTTGTGTGCAAATACGCCGACAATGGCGGCTTTGCCAGCATTTTTCTGGGCATATCGCTCGGCGGCCTGAATCATGACCGTCGGTGCTGGATTGGGTTTGACATATTCCCCCTCAGGCATTTTTACGTAACTGTAAAACTCGTATTCCGCCCCTTCTTCCGGGGTAAAGGCCAAATCGCCATACCAATCCGTCCAGCCATTGCTTTGATCGATGCGCTCTTCAAACTGGAGCACGATTTTTTCACCCGCAGGAATGGCAATCCGGAAAATATCCTTGCTGGGATTGGTCGCGTGCAGGTCGGTGGTGACAAAGGGCGAGCCGATGCAGCCCGATGTGGTCTTTCCAACGATGCGAAGGCGGCGTGCAGGGCTGCCGAGCTTGCTGTTGTCCACCGTCAGGTGCGCCATTTTTCCTGTGCTCGGCGCAACATAATCGCCATCAACAATAGAGGCGCATCCGGCAAGGTAAGTACAAAGCAATAGAGCCATTATTTTTTTCATGAAAAACTCCCTGGAAAAGGCCGGATATTTTAAGACCATTTTCCTATTGATGGCTAAGCCTTAATGCGGGGGTATTCAATCGAATTGATTCTTGGCTCTGCTTGCCGCGCCTTAATCCGGATTTTCGCCAAATAGCCATTGCCAGAGCTGGCGCACTGCGGCGAGTTCTGCGGCAAATTGCCTTACTTCTTCAATGTTGACAGCGTGTTGCTTGAGCCGTCCCTTGTGTTGCAAGCGCCGGCATTCGCGGTAGGCGATGCGAGCTGCTTGCGCCAGCTCAGTCGGAATCAGCCCGGCTTCGGCGGCAAAACCCAGCAGCGCGATATTGCCCTTGTTGCCAGTAAGAACGGGGTGATGCGCGGCGTGCGCCAGAATCAGGTATTGCACGATGAATTCCACATCGACGAGCCCGCCCCGGCAGTATTTGACGTCGTTATCGTGTGAAGGATGGCTTTCCATCATGCGCCGGCGCATGGCCACCACTTCGGCGATCAGTTTTTCGTGATCGCGCTCGCTGCACAGCAAGGCGCTGCGCTGGGCCTCAAACGCGGCGCCGATATCGGCATCGCCGCAAACAAAGCGGGCGCGCGTGAGCGCTTGGTGTTCCCAGACCCAGGCCGATTCGCGTTGGTATTGCCCGAAAGCCTCCATGCTGGAAACCAGCAAGCCCGAAGCGCCGTTGGGGCGCAGGCGCAGGTCGATATCGTAGAGCATGCCGGCGGCCGTCATGGTGGTCAGCCAGGTCGTCATGCGCCGCGCGAGCTTGGCATACAGTTCGCCTGCACCGGGGTGCGGATCGTCATACAGAAAAACCAGATCGAGATCCGAGGCGTAACCGAGTTCCTTGCCGCCGAGTTTGCCGTAGCCGATCACGGCGAATCGCGGCGTTGCGCGGTGCTTGCCCGGCAGCTCGCGCCAGCATTCTTCCAGGGTGATGGTCAGCACCTGATCGGCGAGTTCGGAAAGATGGTCGGACAGCGTTTCCAGTGGCAAGAGACCGGCCAGATCCTGCACCACCAAGCGGAACACCACGCTGTGTTGCAGATGGCGCAGCGCGTCCATCTTGGCTTCGGTGTCGCCGGCAAGTTCGCTCATTTGCTCGCGCAACTGCGCACGCAGGCGCGGCCAGTCTGGCAGGGAATCGAATAGCCGCGCGTCGAGCAACTCGTCGAGCAGGATGGGGTGGCGGGTCAGATAGGCGGAAACCCAGTCGCTGGCCGAATACAGTTGCGCCACCCGATTGAGCGCGTGGCCGTGCTCGGCGAGCAGCGCCAGATAGGTTTCCCGGCCGGAAATGGTTTCCAGCAAGGCCAGCATGCGCATCAAGGTGAGGTCCGGCTGCGGCTGATGGCTGGCCACTTCAATCACCTTGGGCAAGAGCAGATCGAAACGGCGGCGGCAGCGGTCGGGCATGTGCTGGTAGCGGGTGCTGCCCAGCAGATTGGCGATGCGGCGCGCGGTTTCGGCCACATCTGCATAGCCTTGCGCGGCGAGCGTGGTGTTCAGCGTTTCCAGATCGGCGTCCAGCGTGGCGCTGTCGTTGTGATCGGCGGCGAAAATCGATTCGAAATGCACGGCGACCCGCTCGCGGTGGGCATCGAGCACGGCGCGAAAAGTTGGCCAGTCGGGTAGCCCCATGCTCAGTGCGATGCGTTGCCGGTCTTCTTCGCTGGTGGGCAACATCTGGGTTTGCGCATCGTCCAGATACATGATGCGGTGTTCCAGATTGCGCAGGAACACATAGGCGGCGCGCAGTTCGGTGATTTGCTCGGTGCTCAAAAGGCTCCAGTTTTCCAGCTCATCGAGCATTTTCATCGTGGCGCGTTCGCGCAGGGCTTTGTGCCGACCGCCGCGAATCAGCTGGAATACCTGGCAGATAAATTCGACTTCGCGGATGCCGCCCGGGCCGAGCTTGATATTGTCGGCCATGTCGCGACGCGCGACTTCGCGGCGAATTTGCGCGTGCAGTTCGCGCATCGACTGAAAAACGCCGTAATCGAGGTATTTGCGGTAAACAAAGGGCGTGACTACTTGCATCAGCCCGGCCTCATCGCCAGTGAGCGCGCGCCCCTTGATCCAGGCGTAGCGCTCCCATTCGCGCCCTTGTGTGAGCAGGTAGTTTTCCAGCGCGGCAAAGCTCGTCACCAGCGGGCCGGAATCGCCAAAAGGGCGCAGGCGCATGTCGACGCGGAACACGAAACCATCGCCGGTCTGCTCGGACAAAAGCCGGATCAGCTTGCGGCCGATGCGGGTGAAGTAATCGTGGTTGTCGATTTTGGATGGGCCGCTGGTTTCGCCGTCTTCGGGGTAGATAAAGATCAGGTCGATGTCGGACGAGACATTCAGTTCGCGCCCACCCAGCTTGCCCATGCCCACCACGATCAGCTCTTGCACTTCGCCGCTGTCGCGGCCGATCGGCTGGCCGTAGCGCGTATCGGATTGCACGGCCCAATCGAGTGCGGCGGCGACCGCCACTTCCGCGAGATCGCTGACCATGCTCACCGCTTCGGTCAGATCGCATAGCCCAGCCAGTTCGCGAGCGATCAGTCGGCTCATCACTTTTTGGCGCAAGCGGCGCAAGATGCGTTTGGCGTCGTCTTCGCTGAGCGTGGCCAAGCCGGCCAGCGCGTCTGCCATGGCTGGGCGGCTGACGGTTTCGTGGATGTCGTCCGCCGTGCTTTGCGCCAGTTCTGGCGAAAAAGTGCAAATTCTTTGCAAGTAACGGCTGTGCGCCAGGGCTGGGGTCAAGGGTGTGAGGTCGGTCATGGGGATGTTCCGGGTTTGCAGGTAGAATCCGAGCAGTTTTTCAACCCTAACATAAAGCGCTCCGTCATCGGGGCGGAGTCCATGCTGCAACGCCTTCAAAATTTCGCCCGGCGTCTGGCGCGCCTTTTTTGGTCCGTATTGACCTGGCATGGCCGGCTGGTTTTGCGCCTGCTGATCGTGGGTGTCGCGGCTTTGCTGCTGATTGCCGCCGCCTGGCAATTCTGGTTTTTGCCCCGGCTCGACAGCTACCGCGAGCGCGCTTCGCAAGAGATCAGCAAGGCTGCCGGCGTGCGGGTGCAGGTGGGCGGGATTTCCGGCGGCTGGGATGCTTTTCGTCCCCGCCTGACCCTGCATCGCGACGAAGTGCGTGACGCCAAGCGGCAAACGGCGCTGCGTTTTGAAACCTTGCGCGGCGCGTTGACCTGGTGGTCTTTGCCGCTGGGCAAGTTGCATTTCAGCAACATTGTGCTGGATGCGCCCGAATTGATCGTCCAGCGCGAAGCCGACGGCGGCTGGTCGGTGGCCGGCATGAAAATCCGCCAAGGCGAAACCAGCGATGCCGGATTTGCCAATTGGCTCTTGGCGCAAGGCGGGCTCAATGTCCGCCGTGGCCGCATCGTGTTGCGCGCCGGGGATGCCGAGCAGCGCATTTTCAGCGATTTGCGTTTTTCTTCGTCCAACCTGCTCGGCTTTCGCCGCGTCAGTTTCAGCTTTCTGCCGCAAGGGCTGGGCGGCGCAGTTTCGGGCGAGGGCAAGCTTTTTGGCCAGCGCATTGAGGAGTGGCGGGAATGGTCGGGCTCGCTGCGCCTGTCTTTGCCGGAACTGGATGCAGCGGCCTTGGGGCTGCTGACGCAGTCCGTGTCGGCGCGCGCGCTGCCGACCTTAAAACAAGGCCACGGTGGCGTGCAGTTGGCGCTGTCTTTTGCGGATGGGCGTTTCGAGAAGGTCGATGCCGATCTGAAAATCGAAAATTTATCTTTGCAGCAAGGCGAGCGCGAACTGGTTTTGCCGGCGCTCGATGCCCGTTTCAACTGGCGCGGCAGCGCCAAACGCGATCGGTTGAATGTCGATCTGCGCCGCTTGCAGGGCGCAGCCGGCGAAGTCGCGCGCAATGTCGCCCTCATTTACGAGCGCGCGCCCGCTGGCCACAGCCTGAAAATCAACCAGCTTAATCTGGCCGGATTGTCTTCTTATCTCGTGTGGTTGCCGCAGCCCGAACGCTGGGCTGGTGCGCAAATGCAAGGGCGGCTGGAATCCCTTTCTTTGCAATGGCAGGGCACGCTGGCCGCGCCGCGGGATTATCGTGGACGGATGGTGTTGCGCGGTTTCGGGCTGGACTTGCCCGCGAGCGAGTTCAAGCTCGCGCGCTTTGATGCCGACGGCGATTTCAATCCGCAGGGCGGCTCGCTCAAGCTGACTAGCGGCGGACTTGATTTCGCGTGGCCGGCGCAAATGCCCGAAACGCTGCACTTCCAGAAAACCCTGGCGCGATTGCGCTGGCAAAAGCAAAACGCCGACTGGCTGATTCGCGCCGAAGAAGTCGATCTGGCCAACGCCGAAACCCGGCTGCAATTCAAAGGTCAATACTTGCAACCGGCCGACGGCGCGCTGGGCAGCGTCGATTTCACCGGCGGCGTGAGCCAGCTCCCGGCGGCGCGGGTCTACGCCTATCTGCCCCGCGTGGTGGGTGACGACACCATCGCCTGGCTCAAGCGCGGTCTGGTCGCCGGCATGGCGCAGAACGCCCGTTTCGAACTCAAGGGCGCTTTGGCTGGCTTCCCGTGGCCGCAGGGTGACGGGCGTTTCAAGGTGGACGTTCCTACGCGCGGGGTGACGCTGGATTACGGCGAAGACTGGCCGGCGCTGACCGACGTCTCCGGCCCTTTGCGTTTCGAAGGGATGAAGATGACGATCCACGGCGCGAAAGCGCGCTGGGGCGAAGTCATCCTCGATAAAGTCGATGTGCAGATTCCCGATCTGGAAAACGATTTGCGCGTGCTGGTCAACGGCCAGGGGCACGGCCCGACGGCGGCTTTTCTGCGTTTTGTAAAGGAAAGCCCGGTTCAGGCTGCCACCGAGGGCGCGCTCGATACGCTTAAAGCCGAAGGTCGCGGCCAGTTGGGACTCAAGCTCGCCATTCCGATCGAAGATCCGGATCGCAGCACGGTCAGTGGTTTTTACCGGATCGATCAGAACCGGCTCGATTTTGGCGGCGGGATTCCGCTCTTGAGCGAGGCTTCCGGGCGCGTCGAATTCAGCGATACCGCGCTCAAGATTCCGGAAATCCGCGCGCAAGCTTTGGGTGGCGAAGCGCGGGTCAGCGGCGGAACCGACGCCAAGGGGCGCTTGCAATTGCAATTGGCCGGGCTCGCCCAGATCGCGGAGCTGGCGAAAAAATACACCATCCCGCTGGCGGCGAAGATGCAAGGTCCGGTTGAATTTCTGGGGCAGTTGCAAGTGGCCGGCAACGATTACGAACTCAACCTCAATAGCAATTTGCAAACGCTGCGGGTCGATCTGCCCGCGCCCTTGGGCAAGCCGCTTGGCCGCGCTGTGCCGTTCAAACTCAAGCTCAGCGGCAATGCCGAGCTCGATCGCATCGAGTTCTCGCATGACGGCCTGGTGCAAGGCGCATTGCTGCAAAAAGTCGGCGGCGCCTTGACGGGCGGCATTGCGCTGGGCAGCGGCGCGCCGGTGAATAATCCGCGTGGACTGACGATCAGCGGGGGCTGGGCTGAATTCGATGTGCCGGACTGGCTGGCGCAGCTGGACGATTCCCAAGGCGGGGGCGGCGCATCGCCGGTATCCGAACTCAATCTGGCTTTCAACCGGGTGCTGGTCGCTGGCAAAAGCATCAATCGCGCGCGCTTGCGCGGCAAATTGCTGGCCGATGGCCGCTGGAATTTTGACCTCGATAGCGCCGAGGCCACCGGCCAGGTGCTGTGGCGCGATGGCGAACGCCCTCTGGTGACGGCGCGGCTGGCTCGGCTGGCGCTGCCTTTGCCTGAAGGCCGTGCGGGTGACGATGGCGCGTTGTCAGCCAAATTGCCCAGCATCGATCTGCAAGTCGACGAGCTGACTTATCAGGAAAAAGCGCTCGGCAAGCTGACGGCCGACGCGGTGCAGACCCCGCAAGGCTGGACGATCCGGCAGATGCAGATGAGCAACCCTGACGGAGAAATTCGCCTGAGCGCGCAGTGGAACGAGCAGGGCAATACGTCGACCGGCCAGTTCCGCATCCGCACCGAAAGCATGGGCAAGTTGCTGACCCGATTTGGTTATCCGGATGCGAGGAAAAAGGCGCCGGCCACGCTGGAAGGCGAGGGTAGCTGGCAGGGCTATCCCTTCGCGCCGCAACTGGCCACGCTGGAAGGCAAGATCAAGCTCGATGTCGAGCAGGGTTCTTTCGTCAAAATTGAGCCGGGCGCAGGGCGATTCTTGTCGATTCTGAGCCTGCAAGCGCTGCCGCGCCGGATCACGCTCGATTTCAGCGATGTGTTTTCCGAAGGTTTTGAGTTTGACAGCATCAAGGGCGAAGCGCTGGTCAACCGGGGCATCGCCCGCACCGAAAACCTGGCGCTCGACGGCCAGGCGGCCAAGGTCAAATTCACCGGCACGGCCAATTTCGTGGCCGGCACGCAAAACTTGCGCGTGCGCATCGCGCCGGTGCTGGGCGATTCGGTCGCGCTGGCCACCGCCGTGGTCAACCCGGTGGTGGGCGCGGCGACGTATGTGGTGCAAAAAGCCTTCAAAGACCCGCTCGGGCAACTGGTGGCTTACGAATACGAAATCACCGGCACCATGACTGACCCGAAAATCCGCAAACTGGGATGGTTTTCCAATGAGTGAATTTCAATCCGTGACGGTCGCCGCCGTGCAAATGGTGTCGACGCCCGATGTCGCCGGGAATTGCGCGCGCGCTACTGCGCTGATTGCCGAAGCGGCCGGGCGCGGTGCGCAACTCGTCGCCCTGCCTGAATACTGGCCGCTGATCGGCCACCAGGAAACCGACAAGCTCGCTCATGCCGAAACGCCCGGCGCGGGGCCTTTGCAGGATTTTCTGGCTGCCGCCGCCGCGCGTCACGGCATCTGGCTCGTCGGCGGCACCATGCCGCTTGCGAGCGATCAGCCGGGCAAAGTACTCAATAGCAGCCTGGTGTTCGACCCGGCAGGCCGGCAAGTGGCGCG
>CAXYUI010000067.1:0-8314 GCA_964291975.1 uncultured Formivibrio sp.
GTCCTTCACCGCAAACGCCCGCTCGACCCCACGGATGTTGCGCTTATTGCCGACGAAGACCACCACATGGTCGTCGGCCTGGATCTGGGTGTTATGGTGCGCAATCAGCACTTCAGATCCGCGAATGATGGCTGCGATGCTGGCGGTGGGGGGCAGTTGGATTTCTTCGATGCGGCGTCCGACCACGCGCGAGGTTTCCGGACTGCCGTGTGCGACGATTTCCAGCGCTTCGGCCGCGCCGCGCCGCAAACTGCATACCGAGACGATGTCGCCATGGCGCACGCGCGACAGCAGCGCACCGATGGTCAGCTGCGCCGGAGAGAAAGCCACGTCGATGCGCCCACCTTGCAAGAGGTCGATATACCGTTCGCGGTTAATCAGGGTGATGACCTTGCGCGCGCCCATGTCCTTGGCCAGCAAGGACGACATGATGTTGTCCTCATCGTCCGAGGTGATGGCGATATACAGGTCGGCTCGGTCAATCTGCTCACCTTCGAGTAGAGCCTCGTCGGAAGCCTTCCCCGCCAGGACGAGCACCTTGGGCAACTGCTCGGCCAGCCAGCGTGCCCGATCCTGGTTCATCTCGATCAGTTTGACTTGGTAATCATCTTGCAGCAGCGTGGCCAGTCGGTAGCCGACATTGCCCCCTCCGGCAATGGTAATACGTTTGACCGGGGTGATGTCCCCGTGTAACACGCGGGTGACTTTCTCGGCATGCTGACTGGCGACCAGCAGAAAAACTTCATCGCCAGGGTGCATCAAGGTGTCGCCATCGGGGGTAATGCGTTTGCGGTGGCGATAAATCGTCACGATGCGGCGGTCGATGCCGGGCAGGAATTCGTCGAGCCGGTAGATTTGCTGGCCGGTGATCTGGGCTTCACGACCGACTTTGACGACCAGTAACTGCAGGCGGCCGCCGCCGAATTTCACCGATTGCAATGCAGCTGGTTGTGCGGCCAGATTGGCCAGATGAACGGCAACGATTTGAGCTGGAGTAAGGATTTCGTCAATGGCGAAGTTTTGCTCGTTCCATAGCGCCGAGTGCGCCAGATAGCCGGCTTCGCGCACGCGCGCCAGCCGCACCGGGATGCGGAAGAGTTCATGCGCCAATTTGCAGGCGACCATGTTCACTTCGTCCGATGGCGTCACCGCGAGCAGCAATTCGGCGTCGCGCGCACCCGCGGCTTCCATGACGGCCGGCGAAGAAGGCAGGCCGGTTACGGTGCGCAGATCCAGCTGATCCTGAAGCGGGCGCAGGTTTTGCGGATTGGCGTCGACAATGGTGACGTTGTGCTGCTCCAGCACCAATTGTTCGGCTACCGTGCTGCCGACGCGCCCCGCGCCCAGGATCAGGATATTGGCCATGGCTTACTCTTCGGCGGCTGCACGGCCTTTTTTGGGCATCTGGATGCCAAGCTGCTTGAGCTTGCGATACAGGTGCGTGCGCTCCAGGCCAATGCGTTCGGCGACCCGACTCATATTGCCGCCCGATAATTCGATCTGGCGCTCCAGATAAACGCGCTCGAATTGATCGCGCGCTTCGCGCAGCGGCAAGTCGAGATCGAGATGAATGTCGCGGGCGATCTCGTGCATCTTGAAGCCACGGCGATCATCCGATTGATGGGTGGCCAGCTGGGTCAGCAAGCGGCTCACGGCGCCCGGGTCGATTTCATGATCGCGACAGGTCAGTGCCAGACTTTTCACCACATTGGCGAGCTGCTCCAGATTGCCCGGCCAGCTCTGGCGTGCCAGCAATTGCAGCGCCGCTTGCGAGAACTGACGTGCCGGTAATTGGCTCGTTTCGCATACTTGTTCCAGCAGCAAGGTGGCCAATCCCGGAATATCTTCGGGATGATCGGCCAGCGCGGGTACGGGCACAATGATTTGTGAAATCTGGCGCAGCAGTTCCGGATCCATTTGACCGGTCAGCTCGTTGAGCGGGCGGGTAATGGTGACCACCAGGCGGACGCGGCTTTTTTCCAGCTTGGGCAGCATGGACAGCAGACCTTGCTGGGCGCGTTGCTCCATATAACTGATGTCGCGCAGGAACAGTACGCCGCCGCTGGCTTTGTTCAGCAACTCTTGTGGCGCCAGAGCCAGATCGTCATGCGAAGTCGGTACGACGAAAGGCGTGCCGGTTTTCTGGAAAAAGCGCGCACAAGCTTCAAAGCCGCTGCCCGGCTGACCCGTTAGCAATACCGGGGCTGACAGTGGCGCAACGCGGCTCAGTGTTTCTTGCAGATCGCACACGATCTGGGCATTGCCCAGTTGCGACAAACCTTGGGTCGGCGCAATCACCTTGACCGGGGTCGACAGGCCGCGCTTGACCGTGGCCAGCAGCTTTTGCAGGCCGATGGGTTTTTCCAGGAAATCGAGCGCGCCGATCCGCGTGGCTTCCACGGCGGTATCGATGGTGGCGTGACCGGACATCATGATGACCGGCATGGTGAGTTGACCTTGGCGTGTCCACTCTTTGAGCAGCGTCACGCCATCGGTGTCTGGCATCCAGATATCCAGCAGCACGAGCTTGGGCTCGGCCTGGTTGCGGTAACGGCGCGCCGCTTCCGCGTTTTCGGCGGTGGCTACCGTGTAGCCTTCGTCGAGCAAAATTTCGCTCAAGAGTTCACGGATGCCGATTTCGTCATCAACGATCAGAATGTCCTGACTAACCATGGTGTTCCTCCCAGACGGGCAACTCGATCTTCACGAAAGCTCCGCCTTCTTCCCGGTTGCCAACCTGGATGCGGCCTTGATGCTCTTCGATGATTTTCTTGACGATCGCAAGTCCCAGTCCGGTTCCTTTCGTCTTGGTGGTTACATACGGTTCAAACACACGGGGCAATACATCTGCACCAAAACCGTTGCCGGAATCGGCAATGGTTAGATAAATGGTCAGACCGACCCGCTCCAGTTTGATCTGGATTTCTTTCTGTTGGCTTTCGCCGATCGCATCCTGCGCGTTTTGCAGCAAATTGTGAATGACTTGCCGCAATGAAGTTACATCGCCATTGATCCACAAGGGGGTTTGTGAATCAAAAAGCGCAGTAATTGGCGTGGATTCGTAGAGTACCAGCACTTCACCCAGAAGTTGAACCAGGTCGAGCTGTTTTTTCTTGTTGGAAACGGGGCGCGCGTAGTCACGGAAAGCGTCCACCATCTGCTTGAGCGCCGCGACTTGCTTGACGATGGTCTGCGTGTTGCGCGTCAGAAGCGCGGTTTTTTCCGGGGATAATTCGCTGGCCAGTTTATGTTCGAGTCGCTCGGCGGCGAGCTGGATCGGCGTGAGCGGATTCTTGATTTCATGCGCCAGCCGGCGCGCGACTTCGCCCCAAGCTGCATCGCGCTGGGCGGCGAGCAGATCGGTAATGTCATCGAACACCAGCACGTAATCGCTCTTTTTATCCTGATCCAAGCGGGTGCCGTGCAGCAGCAGCATGCGCTGAACGCCGCTGACTTCAATTTGCTGCTGCCAGTATTCCTCGCCGGACAAAAAGCCTTCGAAGGCATGGGCACAGAATGGAATCAGGCGCGGATAGGCGTCTGGCCACTGCACCAGCGATAGGTTTTCCAGCTGCTTGAGGTCGATTTCCAGAATGGCCAGCGCGCTGAGGTTGGACGAGCGCAGCATCCAGTTTTCATCGAAAGACAGCACGCCGGCCGACATCGAGCCCAGAATCGCTTCCACATAAGCGCGGCCGGCGGCTTGTTCGGCTTGGTGTTTTTCCAGTTTGCTGCGCGCATCGGCCAGTTGCCGGGTCATGCGGTTAAAGGAGTGCGTGAGGATGCCCAATTCGTCGCGACTGGTCACCGGCTGCTGCTGGCTGTAATCGCCTTGCGCCACCGCCTTGGTGCCGGCGGCCAGAATCGACAAGGGGCCGGCCAGTTTTTCCGACAGATAAATGGCCAGCGCCAAAGCGCCAAACAGCGCCATCAGCAGGGCGATGGTCAGCGTCAGGCCAAAAATCAGTTTCAAGCCTTGGCGCGCCTGCGAAAGCTGGCGGTACTCATCGCGCACCTGCTCCACGAGTTCGGCGTCGGCGGCCAATTGGTGCGGAACCGGCTGCAGCATTTGCAGCAAGCGTCGGCGGCCAAAATAATCGTCACCGGGAATCTGCACCACCACGCGCATGTGCAGACCCTTGTCGGAAATGCCGAGCAGCTGGCGGAAGGGTTCGCGGATCGACAAGCGCACCATGCCGCGATCGATCGGCATGGGCACCAAGTCGGCGTTTTCGTTGCCGATGTGCGCCAAGACCAGGCCGGTTTCATCGAAGATGCTGATTTCCTGCACGCCAGTTTGTTCGCGTAGGCGCGACAGGCGAGGCAGCATGGCACCGGATGATTCGTTGCGGATATCCCAGGCGATCACGCCGGCTTTGCGCGACAGATCGGCCAACTGGTAGTCAATGGCGCTTTGGCCCAGATTCAGGCCGCGTTCGAGTGCATTATCGACGCGCACATCAAACCAGGTTTCGATGCTGCGGTTCAGAAATTGTACCGACAGGGTGTAAACGATGGCGCCCGGCAGGATGGCGACCACGGCGAACATCATCACCAGTCGCAAGGAAAGGCGCGAGCCGAAGGTTTTGCGGCTGACCTTTTGCCAAAGCTGGAACAGCCGGATCGCCACCAGCGACACCAAGCCGCCCAGTGGGATCAGGTTTAACCAAACCAAGACGTTGTAATAACGGGCAAAAACCGAAGTGCTGCCCGATGCGGTGGCCAACAGAAAGACCAGAATCATGCCGATCGAAGTGAGGATCAGCACATGTTTACGCATCAGTCGCCCCATGATTTCACCTCGGTCAGATTGATCCAGCCTGAGTCAAATTTCCATTCACTCGCCCCGAATGCCGTCATGCGGTAGTGCTTGGGGAGTTGGCTTTGATCGAGTCTAAAACGCAGCATGCCTGCAAACTGATGGGCGTCTTCGTCGAGTCGCGGAACCACAATCCAGTCATGCACCACGCCGAGCGCCGCCATGGCGTCGCCTTGGGTGGCAAAAGAGCGGGTCAGGCTGCCGGAGGTTAGTCGGTAGGCGCCGGTTAGCGATTGGTAGCTAAGACGAAATTGCAAGGTGGCCGTCGGTTTGATCCAGTCCCCCAGCAGTTTGTAGGCAAACCGGGTGCGGTGGCGGCTCAAGTGAAATTCGTAGACAAAGGGCAGGGGCAGGCCACGGTGCAGCGCTTCATCCAAAGGCGCGGGCAGGGCAATATCGCTAAATGCGGTGACGCCGACGCGCTCGTGCGCAAACAGGATTTCGGCGCGGCGAAATTGCTGCTCCGCCACCGCGCTGCTGCAGGCGAAACCCAGCAGGAGCGCGGCAAGCAGGACCTTAAGTCTTCTTGCAAAAGAGTGCGTAATAGAAACCATCATGCTCGGCGGAGGGGAGTAACTGGCCGTCGGATGGCGTTTGTTCAGGCAGCGCCAACCGCTCGGCATCCGGGTGTCGCGCTGCAAAGGCAGCGGCCTGTTCGGCATTTTCGACCGGAAAAATCGAGCACGTAGCGTATAGCAGTTTGCCGCCCGACGCCAGCAAGGGCCAGAGCGCATCGAGCATGGCGGCTTGTTGTCGAGCAAATTTGGCGAAATCTTCCGGGCGGCGCAGCCACTTAATGTCGGGGTGGCGGCGTACCACGCCGGTGGCCGAGCAAGGAACGTCGGCCAGGATGCGGTCATAGAGTTGGCCATCCCACCATGCGGCAGGCTGACTGGCGTCGCCGACAATGATGCGGGCGGATTGCTGCAGGCGATCCAGGTTCTCCCGAACACGGCGCAATCGCGTTTCGTCAGCATCAATGGCGGTGAGATCAATATCAGCCAGTTCCAGCAGATGGCCGCTTTTCCCGCCCGGCGCTGCGCAGGCATCGAGCACGCGCATGCCATCGCGAACATCCAGCAGCGGCGCGGCGAATTGTGCGCCCCAATCCTGCACGGAAACCAGGCCAGTACGGAATCCGGGTAGTTCATCCACGCCCATCGGGTGTTTGAGTAAAACGGTTTGGTCGTCGAGCAGGGTGGCTTGGAGATCCTGATCGAGCAGCATTTGTAGATAGCGCTCGCCACTGAGGTGGCGGCGATTAACCCGCAAAGTCATCGGCGGATGCTGGTTGCAGGCTTTTAAAATGGCGCTCCATTGATCCGGGTAGGCTTTTTCAAGCTGTTCGCGCCACCAGTTCGGGAAAGAGTAGCGGGCGTAGGGTTGGCGCTGCGCCTTGCGGATCAGTTCATCTTTGCTGCGCAGAAAGTTCCGCAGAATGCCGTTGACCAGCCCTTTGCCGCGACCTTCCCCGGTTTGCGAGGCCACTTTAACCGCGTGGTCGACGATGGCGTAGGGCGCGGCTCGTGAGAATTGCAGTTGATAAAGGCTAATCAACAGCAGCGATTTCAGTTCGCTTTCGTGTAGCGGATTTTTGAGCAGCTCGTTCAGTACGGTTTCCAGCAGGCCAAGGTGGCGCAATGTGCCGTAGCAGATGTCCTGAATCGCGCCGCGTTGCCGCGGGTTGAGTTCGGGTTCGTCACGCCAGAGTTGACTGAAGGCGATATTGAGATTTTGCCCGGCGAGTGTTTTGCTCAGGGTGCGTGCTGCGAGTTTCTGGGTGGCGAACATAAAGATCCGGCGGATGAGGGTTATAAACAAACGCCCTCTTGAGGCAGAGGGCGTCTGGATAATCGCAAAGGGTGATTATATTACTCTGCTGGCAATCGGCCAGCGGCGATGTCGTGCAGTCGGGCAATTCGTTCCTCGGTGCGCGGGTGGGTGCGGAACAGATCGGATAATCCGCCGCCAATGAGGGGGTTGATAATCATCATCTGCGCGGTTTCTGGGTGCGCTTCGGCGGAATACATCGGAATGCCGCGCGCGTAGGCGTCAATTTTGGCCAAGGCATTGGCTAGCGCGAGCGGATCGCCCGAGATGCGCGCACCGCCGGCGTCAGCGCCAAACTCGCGCGCGCGCGAAATGGCCATCTGAATCACCGATGCGGCCAGCGGCGCCAAGATGGCGATGAGGATTCCGGCCAGCGGGTTGATGGGGCGGCCGTTTTCGTCGCGGCCACCAAAGAACAGCGCCATATTGGCCAGGATGGAAATAGCGCCGGCCATTGTCGCGGAAATCGTCGAAATCAAAATATCGCGGTTCTGAACGTGAGCCAGCTCATGCGCCATCACGCCGCGCAACTCTGAATAAGACAGCATGCGCATGATGCCGGTGGTGGCGGCCACCGCGGCATGTTCCGGGTTGCGGCCGGTGGCAAAGGCGTTGGGTTGATCTTCTTCAATCACATACACGCGCGGCATGGGCAGGCCGGCGCGCGCGGCCAGTTCGCGCACCATGCCATACAGTTCGGGGGCCGTGGTTTCGTCGACTTCATGGGCGTTGTACATCGACAGCACCATGCGATCTGAATTCCAGTAGGCAAAGAGATTCATCCCGCCGCCAATGACGAGTGCCAATAACATTCCCGATTTGCCACCCACCATACCGCCGATCATCACGAACAGCGCCATGATGCCTGCCATTAAAACGGTGGTTTTTAGCCAGTTATTCATTGCAAAACTCCATATGGATAAGATGAATCCGCCCGATTAGATGAGAGGGGAGGGGCGAAAGTTCAAGCTTTGGCTGTGTGCGGCGGCTTAAAAATCCTTTTGTGTGAATAAGATAGCGACTTTGCGCTAAAAAATGTTTGACAGTGCCAGGGGTGGCAACCATAATGCGCACCTCATTTGGAGGGATTCCCGAGCGGTCAAAGGGATCAGACTGTAAATCTGACGGCTCTGCCTTCGAAGGTTCGAATCCTTCTCCCTCCACCAGAATTACTGCAATGCGGTGTGAAGTAGCGATCCGCTTCAAGTGTTTTTGAGGCTGATTAGTTTGTGCGGGTGTAGCTCAATGGTAGAGCAGAAGCCTTCCAAGCTTATGACGAGGGTTCGATTCCCTTCACCCGCTCCAAGATATGCCGATGTAGCTCAGGGGTAGAGCACTCCCTTGGTAAGGGAGAGGCCATGGGTTCAATTCCCATCATCGGCTCCATCGCTTTTTGATATTTCTAAGTTCTCGAGAAGGAAATCATCATGGCCAAGGAAAAATTCACGCGGACGAAGCCGCACGTAAACGTTGGCACCATTGGTCACGTTGACCATGGCAAAACCACGCTGACTGCTGCAATCACCACCATTCTGTCGAAGAAGTTCGGTGGCGAAGCCAAGGGCTACGACCAGATCGATAGCGCGCCGGAAGAAAAGGCACGCGGCATCACGATCAACACCGCACACGTTGAATACGAAACCGAAACTCGCCACTACGCCCACG
>CAXYUI010000068.1:0-8285 GCA_964291975.1 uncultured Formivibrio sp.
GTGGCGTACCTCCGGGCGCAGGTGTCGCAGGGCGCGACGGCCAGCGCACGCTCGCGCAAAGGCGCATAATCATGGATGCTGCGGTCGGCGATGACCTCAGCGCCGTTGGAAACCAGCGAGAGTATGACCAAATCGCCGCCTTTGGCGTAGACCTGCTGACCAGCGCGCACGGGTTTGTTGATGACCAAGGTCGGTACGCGCTCGGCCTGCGGCTTGCTGGCAGGCGCTTGCGGCGCCATGCCATCGTCGGCGAGCAGGATCAGGCCGGCTTCTTTGGCCGAAGCCAATTGCCCGGCATTGCCGCCGCGTGCGGCGATCAGGTGCAGATCGTATTGGCGCAACAAACCGGCCAACGCCGCGACTTCAACGGCGCTCGGTGTTTCCGGCAGGCTGGAAAAATCCAGCAGCAGCTGTTCGCCCGACATCAGGTGCTCGCCGCTGCCGAGTTGCTCGCGCAGGCCGCTTTCCAGTTTGAGCGGATCGAGGGTGGCTGGCGTGAAGGCCAGCAGATTGAACTGGCTGCTGCGAAATTCAAAAGCTTTGGCGTAATCGGAAAGCGGTACGGTGGGCATGTTGGGAGCCAGAATAAAACCAAGGCCGGATTTTACCGGCCTTGTGGATGAAAGTCAGCCAAAGGTGCGGCGCGTGAGCCGGGCGCGATGCAAGATCGTGGTGGCCAACTCTTCGATCGACATGGCCGTGGTGTTCAGATAAGGCACGCCGACATGGCGCATCAGCGCCTCGGCCTCAGCCACTTCAAACTGGCACTGTGCCACTGCCGAGTGGCGGTGTTCGGGTTTGCGCTCGCAACGGATCTGAGCAAGATGTTCTGGATCGATGGTCAAGCCAAACAGCTTGTTGCGGTACGGCAACAAGAGTTTAGGCAGCGAATGGTTATCGAAATCTTCCAGCGTCAACGGATAGTTGGCGACCTTGATGCCGTATTGCAGGGCGATGTAGAGGCAAGTGGGGGTTTTTCCGGAGCACGATACGCCAACCAGGATCAGATCGGCTTCATGCAGATCGCGTGGCATCACGCCGTCATCGTGCGCCATGGTGAAATCCACCGCTTCAATGCGGTTCATGTATTCCTGAAAATTCTGGATGCCGTGCGAGCGCCCCACTGAGTGGGACGATTCCTGACCCAGTTCGCGCTCCAAGGGGCCGATAAAGGTCTCAAAAAAGTCGAGCAGCATCGCTTCGGGAATGTTGATGATGCGGCGCAGTTGCGCATCGACCACGGTGCTGAAAATGATGGGAGGAAAACCATCTTGCATGGCCTGACGACGGATGTCTGCAGCGACTTCTTCGGCTTTTTCTTTCGAATCGACAAAAGGCAAAGTGATGCGGTGAAAGTGTGTGCCTTCAAATTGGGTCAGCAGAGAATGGCCAAGCATTTCTGCAGTGATACCGGTGCGGTCCGAAACAAAAAAGGCCGTACGGCGCATGAACAGGGCTCCGAGAGGGGTTGTCGTCTGGGCGGCATTATCCCCCGGCTGGCCTCAGAAAACCAATTTTTTGCGACGCAGCATAAAGAGAGTCGTGTTGGGGAAGTTAAAAATGGATGTAGGGCTGTTCATATTTGGACACATATTTTCTTCAGTACTTATAAATTTCAAGTCAGCTTTTGGTAAACTTGCGCCCTTTCTAGGGGGCGTGTCTGCAGATGAAACTGGTTTTGTCGATTGATTTACTCGATGAGCGTCGAGCGCTGGACGTCGCGGCGCAGGCGGAGTCTTATTTTGATATGGTCGAGATCGGCACCAGTCTTCTGAAACTGGCAGGGATCGGTGTGGTCGAGCGCATCAAGGCGGTTTGTCCTGACAAGCCTGTTTTTGTGGATAGCAAAATCATCGACGGCCCGGAAAAAGAAGCCAAACTGATGTGCCAATCTGGCGCTGACATGTTTTCGATGTTGGCCTGCGCTTCTGATCAGGCGGTGGCGACGGTGCTCGATATTGCCAATCAAGCCGGCATTGAGGTGATGTTCGATATGCAGCGCGTCGTGGATTACGAAAGCCGTTGCGTTCGCTTAAAAACCTTGGGCGCGCGCTATCTGTGCGTGCATAAAAACCCCGATTGCGGCGAAAACCTGGTCAGCGGTTTTCGTGAATATCTGGCCATTCAGCGGCTCAGTGGTTTATCAATGGCGATTGCCGGCGGCGTTGATCTGAATGCGCTGGCGCAGGTTAAGCCGATTCTGGCGCCGGAAATGGTCATTATCGGCAAGGCAGTAACGCAGGCGGCGGATGTGGCTGCTGCGGCGCGCGCGTTTCGCGACATGGTTTCACCCTGCTGATTCGTTTGGCTGCAGTTGGGTAGTGGCCAGCGGCAGGCTGACGATAAAGCACGTGCCTTCGCCCAGACGACTTTCACAGCGAATCTGCCCTTTGCACGATTCCACCAGTTTTTTCACGATATACAGTCCAAGTCCGGTGGAATGCTCGCCGGCAGTCGGGCGCGCGCTGAGTTTGGCAAACTTCCTGAATAACTTTTCCTGTTCATCGGGACTAATCCCCGGGCCTTGATCGCGAACCGTGATGAGGGCATAAGCGCCTTGCACGCCCAGATCAACCTGGATTTGTTTGCCGGGCGGCGAATATTTGATGGCGTTGGAAATCAGATTATCGAGCACCTGCAAGAGCGCGTCCTTGTCCATGGCGACTGGAATCGAGCCGGGGTGTTGTAGTGAGAGATGCAGATTTTTGCGCTGGAGCGCTTCGGTATATTCGTTCACGACTCGTTCGCAGTGGGTGCTCAGGTCGATGGCTTCGTGATGCGGGCTGACGATCTGCCCAGATTCGATGGCGTTGATGTCGAGTAGTTTGCTGATGATGGCGTGAATATGCGTGGCCAGTTCGCGAATCGTACCGAGCTTGTCCATTTTCTTGCGCGAATCCCACGATTCCCAGCGTTCAATCAAAAGATCAATAAAACCAATGATGGCCGAGGTCGGATTTTTCAGATCGTGCGCGGCCACGCTCATATATGCATTCATGTCTTCATTGAGGTTGTGCAGTTTCTGGTTGCCAGCTTGCAGCGCTGCGGCTTGTTCGTGCTGCAGTTGTAGCGCGGCTTCCAGTTGCTCGGTGCGCTCGCGAACCCGGTCTTCGAGCAAGGCCTCGGATTCTCTCAAGGTTTGAATGACTTTTTTCTCGGCAGCCAGCCTCTCGCTTTGGGCGCGCGCCCGCTCTTTTTGCAGGGTGTTGATTTTGTCGGACAACGAAAAAGCGATCAGGATGGCTTCTCCCAGTGTGCCGGCGTGAAAGGCGTGCAGAGCTTCATGCGTGGTGGGCAGGACATTGAAGGCGGTCAGGATATAGACCGCCCCGCCGCCAAAAAGCAGGGCATTGGCAAACAGGTAGAAGCGGGCTGGCCGAAAGCCGCGTGACCAAGCGGCAAAGCCGGCGACCAGGCCTGCCAGAATCAAGAGACCACCCAAAACCATGATCAGCGGCATGCTGACTGCATTGCCCCACAGCAAGAAAATCGGCAATTGCAGATAGATCAGCCAGTTGGCAATCCGGAATGCGTGATGCGCGCGCGGACAGAAATGCGGCAAATTGAGAAAGTGATCGGAAAAACGGATATAGGCCAAAAAAGCCAGCGCAGGCAGCAGCGGGCGGGAAAGCGCCATCAACCAAGGGCTGTCGTAGAGCAGGTATTCGTGTAATACGCCGGCGAGATTGGATTGCAACAGACCCAGACCCAGAATGAACAGGCAGGAGTTCAGAAAATCCCGATCCCGGGTTCCCAGCCAGACCATCAGGCAGTGCAGGCTGATGGCGAGAAAAATCCCGGTAAACGCACCGGTCCAAAAACGGTCAAAGCGCATTTGCGCAGCAAATTGCTCGCTACTGAATAATCGCGGCCATACCAGCAAGGATTCATTACCTTGAATTCGCAAATACAGCTCGACGCTTTCGCCGTTTTCCAGACGGAACGGAAATAATGCGTGTTGATACGGGGGTTGCCAAGAAGGGCGCGCTACGGCACTGCCACTGATAAATGTCTCGATATGACCGTCGTTGCGCAATAGATACAAGGTAATGCGATCGAGCGGCGGATTCGCCAGTTCAAGGAGATAAACGTTGTCTTGCTCGGCGTGCAGTGTGGTTTTCAGCCACAAGTTGTGGCGCATGAAACCCGCGCCAATCAAGCCGGAATCGGCGCGTTGCCAAGCTTGTGCTGGTTTTTTTTGGATTTCTGCGAGGCTGGTTCGCTGTGAAGTGTCAGGCAGGTAATCCCAGTCGAATGGGATTTTTCCAGCGTAAAGAAAGCTGGATGTCAGTAGATGCAAAAGAAAAAACAGAGTTCGGATCGCACGCATTTGCCCAATATAGATCAGCCATCTTTGCCGCACGCATCGTCGGCACAGTGCAAGTCTGAGCGGGTATGATCGACCCATCATTCGGGGGTAAAAGGGGATGGCGGTGAAGAAACTGGCTCTGCTATTGGTCTGTACCGGCAATATTTGTCGCAGCCCATCGGCTAATGGCGTTTTGCGGCACAAGGCGCACGCCGCTCGTTTGGCCGATGTGCTGGAAATTGATTCGGCGGGCACGCTCGATTATCACGTGGGTCAAGCGCCCGATCCGCGAGCCATGGCTCATGCCCAAAAGCGCGGTTATGACTTGTCGGCTTTGCGGGCTCGCCGGGTTTGCGATGCTGATTTTGAACGGTTTGACTTGATTCTGGCCATGGATCGCAGCCACTACTCGGTTCTGCAACGGCGTTGTCCGGAACCATTGCGGCACAAGCTGCATTTGTTCATGACTTTTGCTTTGGACAATCAAGAGTGTGAAGTGCCTGACCCGTATTACGGCGGTGCGGAAGGCTTTGAGCATGTGCTCGATTTGATCGAAGCCGGTTGTGACGGGATTTTACAGCGCATCGCCTCTGGTCAATTGACTGTCGCTGTGTGATTGCGGGGCGGGGTGTGCGTCGTTACAATGCGCGCCAACCTTCGGGGGAGTAGTCGCCTGTCCGCAATGGAGCAGGAGGTGCGTCAACAGACTTGGATTTGCTCCATGGCGCATCTGACTGGGTTTTCACACCGGTCTGGCAAGACTTGAAGGCCTGCGTGGTGCTCATGGGGTGGGCTGCTGTGCGGGCTTTCTGTTTTTTGCCTGCCCCGGACTTGGTAAAAAAATGGATTCTTTTCTGGTTTCAACGGGCGTTGTCGCTATCGCGGAGATGGGCGACAAGACCCAGCTTTTATCGTTGATTTTGGCCGCGCGCTTTCGGAAAGCCTGGCCTATCGTGGCTGGCATTTTTGTCGCAACCGTACTGAATCATGCGGGAGCGGGCTGGATCGGCCAATTCGTGGCGGGCTGGATGTCGCCGCAGGTCTTGCGTTGGGTGGTCGGGATTGGTTTTCTCGCCATTGCGGCTTGGGCCTTGATCCCGGATGAAATGGGCGAGGATGAAGCGCATGTCGCGCCGTATGGTGCGTTTATTGCGACAACCATTGCGTTTTTCTTGGCCGAAATGGGCGACAAAACGCAGATCGCCACAGTGGCGCTGGCTGCCAAATACCAGCCGCTATGGGCTGTGGTGATGGGGACGACGGTGGGCATGATGTTGGCGAATGTGCCGGCGGTGCTGCTGGGTAACTGGATTTCTGCGCGCATGCATGTGCTGCGCTATGTGCGGTTTGTGGCGAGTGCGGTTTTTGCAATTCTGGGTGTGCTGGCGCTCTGCGGAGTTGGCTTGGCGCAGCTGTGAGTGATTGATCAACTGGGAGCAGCTTCATGCTGGAGAAATTTTTCAAACTGAAGGAAAACGGCACGGATGTGCGCACGGAAGTGCTCGCCGGTCTGACGACTTTCCTGACCATGGCCTACATCGTTTTTGTTAATCCATCGATCCTGTCGATTGCAGGCATGGATTTCAACGCCGTTTTTGTGGCGACTTGTCTCGCGGCTGCGCTGGGCACCGGCATCATGGCATTGGTGGCCAACTACCCGATCGCACTTGCGCCGGGTATGGGGCTGAATGCTTATTTCACCTTCAGCGTTTGTCAGGGCATGGGCATTCCTTGGCAGGTGGCGCTGGGTGCCGTGTTCATTTCCGGCCTGGTGTTTCTGGCGGTCAGCCTTTTCAAGGTGCGTGAAGCGCTGGTCAATGCGATTCCGCATTCGCTCAAATTGGCGATTTCGGCTGGCGTGGGCATGTTTCTCGCCATTATTGCTCTCAAAAATGCCGGCATCATCGTGGGTTCCCCGGCGACGCTGGTGACCTTGGGCAAGATCGGCGAGCCGACTGCGCTGCTGTCGATTCTCGGCTTTTTCATGATCGTGGCGCTGGAATACCGCAAGGTGCCGGGCTCGATCATCATCGGCATTCTCACGGTTACCGTGCTCTCGATTGTGCTGGGTCTGTCTGAATTCAAAGGCGTAGCGTCCTTGCCGCCTTCGATGGCACCGACCTTTATGCAGATGGATCTGGCGGGTGCGCTGAATGCGGGTCTTCTGGGCGTGATTTTCGTGTTTTTCTTTGTCGATCTCTTTGATACCACCGGCACGCTGATCGGCGTTTCACACCGCGCTGGCCTCTTGGATAAAGACGGCAAGCTGCCGCGCCTGAAAAAAGCGCTGCTGGCCGATAGCGTGGCGATTTCCGTTGGCGCTGTGATGGGTACTTCGTCGACCACGGCCTATGTCGAATCGGCCGCAGGCACGGCGGTCGGCGGTCGCACGGGTCTGACTTCGCTGGTCGTGGCGCTGCTCTTTATTGCCGCCTTGCTGTTTTCGCCTTTGGCTAATTCCGTTCCGGCTTATGCCACTGCGCCGGCGCTGTGCTATGTCGCCGTGTTGATGGCGCGAGGCTTGGCTGAAATCGAATGGGATGACCTTACTGAAGCTGCGCCGGCCGTGATGACCGCGTTTGCCATGCCGTTCACCTATTCGATCGCCGACGGTATTGCTTTTGGCTTTATCAGCTATGTCGCGATCAAGCTCTTGGCCGGTCGCTTCAAGGATCTGTCGGTCGCCGTGTGCATCATCGCCATCCTGTGGATGGTGAAGTTCGCCTTCTTCCATTGAGATCAATGATGAGCAAAGCCCTGTACGCCGATTACATCCAGGATCGCATCCGCACCGTGCCGGACTGGCCTCAGCCCGGGGTGCAGTTTCGCGACATCACGCCCCTGTTGCAGGACAAGAAAACCTTTCGCCTCTTGGTGGATGTGTATGTGCACCGCTATATGGATGCGCGCCTCGATTATGTGGCGGGCGTGGATGCGCGTGGCTTCATTCTGGGTGCGGTGGTCGCGTATGAGTTGAATCTGGGCTTTATTCCGGTGCGCAAGAAGGGCAAACTGCCTTATCTCACGGTCGAAGAAGAATACGAGCTGGAATACGGTTCGGCCACGGTCGAAATCCACACCGACGCTTGCAAGGCGGGCGATCGCATCTTGCTGATCGACGATCTGGTCGCCACGGGCGGCACTATGCTGGCCGCAGCCAAATTATTAGGCCGCATCGGCGCTGAAGTGGTGGAAGCGGCGGCCATTGTCGATTTACCCGAATTAGGCGGCTCGAAACTGATCCGCGATGCGGGCATTGAATTGTTTACGGTCTGCGATTTTGCCGGCCATTGATTGGGAATACTGCTGTGACGTTTGAACTGCCGCAAGTCGAAACCATCCTCGATAACGCCGATTGCCTGCACAACGAAGAAACCGTGCTCGACGGTCTCGATCGCATGGCGCAAGCCATGACCGAGCGCCTGCGTCATGCCAACCCCATTGTGTACACGGTGCTCAATGGCGGTTTGATCGTGGCCGGGCAGTTGCTGCCGCGTTTGCAGTTCCCGCTGGAAATGTCCTATCTGCACGCCACGCGCTATCGCAAGGAAACCTCGGGCGGGCAGATCGAATGGAAGGTCAAACCGCAAGAAGACATGCGAGGGCGCACGGTGGTGATCATCGACGACATCCTCGACGAAGGGCACACCCTGGCAGCCGTAGTCGAATATTGTCAGGCGCAAGGCGCCAAGGAAGTGCTGGTGGCGGTGCTGGTGGACAAACTGCACAACCGCAAAGCGCCGGGCGTGAAGGCTGATTTCGTCGGTCTGGAAGTCGAAGACCGCTTCTTGTTTGGCTGCGGGATGGATTACCAAGGTTACTGGCGCAATACCTTGGCGATTTACGCCGTCAAAGGGCTTTAAGCCTTGAAAAAAAAGCCAAGGCATGCCGTGGCTCAGGCTGCTGGCAAAGGTGGCTGCATGGATTTTCAAGCCCTCGGCAAAGCCGAGGTCGAAAATTAACCCGCTCATTGTGC
>CAXYUI010000069.1:0-8158 GCA_964291975.1 uncultured Formivibrio sp.
CGGCAAGAAATGGCCTGCATCAAAACGCCAGGAAACCTCGACGCTATCGCCGTCTTCATAAAAATGGGCTCGACCTGGTGAGGAATTAGGCAGCATGGCCTCGATGCGCAAGCCGTCTTCAAGTTCAACGGTATAAATCGTCACATCTCCCAAATACAGGCTGGATTCGATATTCCCGCGAAAACAAGTTTCCTCAGAAGACAGCGATTTCAGTAAAGAACTGAGACGGATTTTTTCTGGCCGCAGCGCCAGCATGCCCATACAACCGGGCGCCACCCCTGAAACACGCTGGACTTCGCTCAACCCCAAACCGGCGATCTCAATTTGCATGCGTCCGTCCAATACGGCCAGGACACGCGCGGGCAACAGGTTGCACTGGCCGATAAAATCAGCCACAAATGCGTTCTGCGGTAAACTGTAAATGGTTTCAGGGGTGTCAATCTGCTCAAGATGACCAGCTCGCATCAGGGCGATGCGGTGCGACAGCGCCAGCGCTTCACCTTGATCGTGCGTCACATACACAAAGGCAATGCCGACCTCTTTTTGCAAGGCGATCAGCTCGCGCTGCATCTGCTCGCGCAACTGCGCATCTAATGCCGAAAGCGGTTCATCAAGCAATAAAATGCGGGGCCGATGCACCAAGGCTCGAGCCAGCGCCACGCGCTGGCGCTGACCTGCAGAAATCTGCGCGGGATAACGGTCGCCAAAGCGCGGCAAAGCGACATTTTCCAGCGCCTCTTCCACGCGCAGTCCGACCTCACTTTTTTTCATGCCGGCCAGTCGCAGCGGAAACGCGATGTTCTGCGCCACAGTCAGATGCGGAAACAGGGCGTAATTTTGAAAAACGGTATGCACCGGGCGAGCTTCCGGCGGCGTGTCACTCATATCCAAGCCCCCGATGCGGATCAAGCCCGTATCGGGTACATCAAAACCCGCAATCAGACGCAGCAAGGTGGTTTTACCGCAACCGGAAGGGCCTAGCAGCGTGAAAAACTCGCCAGCTTCGACAGAAAAACTGATTCCCTTAAGCGCCTCATATCCCCCGAAGGTTTTGACCACATTACAGATTTCCAGCAAGGCCATGACCACGCCCCAGGCAAGAACGGTATCCCTTAGTAAAAACCTCGCACCGCAACAATTCAAATGACTTGCCGTCAATCCTCCTTTCGGCCGTCAAACGCGCTGCCAGTGGCCACTGCGCCACGCTATACTCGGCACTACGTCTTATTTGGCATGAACGCATCGTGGAAAACCGCATCAAGGTTTCTGACCTGCAAATTGGGATGTTTGTGGCTGATCTGGATCGGCCTTGGCTTGATACGCCCTTTTTGCTGCAAGGATTCCTAATCGCAGATCTCAGTGAACTGGAATTACTGCGCGAATATTGCGAATGGGTGATTGTCGACTTCGAACGCTCAACCGGCGGCGCACCCCGCTGGATCAACCTTTTACCGCCCGCCCCCCCTCAAGAAGGCATCGAGATCCACGCGGGTGTAGCCATATCCAGCCGGGAACTGACACCAGAAGAAGAAAAACACGTCAGCGTACTCAAACTTTTGCGTGAAGTTTTCAGCTTCAAGCATGCGCATAGCGAAGAAGCGCCACGCGCCCCCAGCGCACGCATCGTCATTTATGAAGAAACACGGCCTGTCACAGTAGAAATCCGCGAGGCCGAGGCCGTACACATCACGACGCGGCAACTGGTCAGTAATTTGATCGACGCAGTCCGTAGCGATCTTGAACCCCAAATTGACGAGGTCAACGAAGCGGTCGCCGGCATGGTCGATTCCATTGTGCGCAACCCCAATGCGCTGTTATGGCTGTCACAAATGAAGGATCGTGACGATTACACCTACCGTCACGCTATTGATACTGCGGTTTACCTACTGGCTTTTGGCCGACATCTTGGCTTTCCCAAAGAAGATCTGCACAAATTGGGGTTTGCCGGGCTGATGCTCGATATCGGCAAAATGAAATTGCCTGACGAAGTCATCAACAAACAGGGTATTTATTCGCGCGGCGAATTTATGCTGATGAAAACCCACGTCCAGCATAGCCTCGACATCCTCGGCCAAATGGCCGATGTCCCTATGGATGTCTACGACATGGTGGCGCGCCATCACGAACGCTTTGATGGCAGCGGTTACCCTTACGGGCTCAAAGCCGAATGGATTGGCATGTATGGCAGCATGGCCGGCATCGTCGATTGCTACACGGCGCTGACCAGCGATCGCCCTTATGCGGCCGCTAAAACCGCCCATGAAGCCGTACAAACCCTGATGCACTGGAGTGAAAAGTACTTTCACCCCCAATTGGTCGAACAATTCGCCCAAAGCATTGGCGTATTCCATATTGGCGCGATTGTCGAATTATCCTCTGGCGATGTCGGCATCGTGATCGGCCAGAACCGCGCCAGCGCGCTCAAACCCAAAATCATGCTGGTACTAGGACCTGACCGGCAATTACTGCCCAATCCCCAACTGATTGATCTGCAGAACGATCCACGTTTTTTGCAAGACAATAAGAGCTTGTGGATTCTTCATGAATTGCCGCGCGGCAGTTTTGGCATTGACCCTCGCGAATACTTTCTTTGAGTTTGCCAATGCCCAGCCCCGCCGCTCAGCTTCACGCCGACATTTCCACTCTGGCCAGCCTGCCCCCGCGCGCACTGGCCGAGCTGGAACTGGCTTTGCATGCCCACTTTGAAGATGCCGGATTTACCTCGGAAGCCGAAGCCAAAGCCTATCTGAATTACCTAGAAAACTTGATGGCCGGTCTGCATGAGCCGCGCCTACTCGAAGCACTCTCCCTGCCAGCCTTACAACAAGGAGCTGCCATTTTGCTGTTATGGCATGCCTGGCTCGAACAGGAATATGGCGAACAACGCCCGGACTGCGGTGATCGCATCACCCTCGCCTGCATCTCACTGATCCAAGGTCTGATTGCGCAAAAAATCGCCCGGCATCGCACCCTCGACGCCCTGCTGCCCGGCGCAGGAGAGTTCCCGGACAAGCTCGAACATGCGCATACATTCACCCAGTCCGGCCGCAGCATCGCTCTGATTCAAGTCGAATTGCCGCAACACCTGCCACTGGCGCCGGAACAACTGATGCCTGAAGTTGCGACGCGCATCATGCCGATATTGCGCGAACACGATGCGCTGTTTTTGATCGATCGCCATACGATCGGGCTTTTATTTGCCAATCTCGCCGGCACAGGTCACGCCATGCTGGCCGCCAACCGGGTCAACCAAAGCTTTGAAGAGATGGTCGAAAACGGCGGGCTTTCGCTACGTCTGCATCCGCGTATTGGCATTGCCCTATATCCAGATCACGCGCAGAGCGCCGACGATCTGCTCGCTGCCGCCGCCATCGCCACGCACCGTTTTGCTTCCGATGAAATCGGTCTGTACGAACCAGAACGCGATCGCATCGGCCAGCTACTGCAAAAACTGGAAGTCCCCCTGCGCGACGCTTTGCGCGAGAACCGTTTTCATCTGGCACTGCAGCCACAAGTCGGCCGTCACGGCGCAAGCTTGCATGGCATGGAAGCGCTGTTGCGCTGGCAAGATGAAATTCTCGGCAATATCCCACCCAGTGAAATCGTCATGGTGGCTGAACAAATGGGCTTAATGGCTTCGCTCACGCGCTGGGTGATTCAAGCGAGCTTGCGTGAATTTCGCACCCTGCTCTTGCAGGGTATTCCGGGTCAGATCAGCATCAATCTGGCCGCCGAAAGCCTGTATGACCGTGAATTGCCCGATGTCATCGCCAATGCGCTCGCAGTCTGGCACGTACCGGGCAATCGGGTTGTTTTCGAGATCACCGAAAGCGCCTTAATTGAAAATATCGAAAGCGCGGCACAAAGCCTGCACAAGCTCAAAGCCCTGGGGTGCAAATTGGCGCTGGATGACTTCGGTACGGGTTACTCGTCGCTCAATTACCTCAAAGCGCTGCCGATTGACGAACTCAAAATCGACGCCTCTTTTATTCGCGGCTTAAAAACCTCGGAAAAAGACGCGCACATCGTCGCCACTGTCATTGAACTGGCGCATAAACTCGGCATCACCGTGATTTCTGAAGGCGTTGAGGATGAAGAAACCGCGCGCTTGCTTGAGGCGGCCGGAAACGATGTGATCCAGGGTTATTTCTACAGCCGACCACTCCCCCCGGCGCAATTACCCGATTTTGTGCAAAAACTCGCACAGCGCTTTCCCGCCTGATCCGCTTTGCGGATAATGATTTTTTCGCCTTAGCGGATTGATTCACCATGATGGACTGGCCACGCCTACTCTCGGCACATCGTCTCGGCGCCCATGAGCCGCTGCAACATCAGCCCTTTACCGGGCGTAGCGATTTCCACAAAGATCACGACCGTATCGTTTTCTCCAGCCCGTTCCGTCGACTGGGTCGCAAGACGCAAGTCCACCCGATGACAGAAAACGATCATGTCCATACCCGGCTGACGCATTCGATCGAAGTGGGCTGCGTCGGTCGCAGCCTGGGCATTCTGGCCGGACAAAAGCTGGCAGGCCAATTGCCTGAGGACATCTCGCCCTATGACTTAGGCGCGATTGTGCAAGCCGCCTGCATTGCCCACGACATCGGCAACCCCCCGTTTGGCCACGCCGGCGAATACGCCATCCGCGACTGGTTTCGTCGTGATGAGCACGCTTATCTGTTTCAACACCTCACCGAAGCCGAGCGCCGCGACTTGCGCACTTTCGAAGGCAATGCCCAAGGATTTCGGGTGGTCACCCAGCTCGAAAACCACCGTTTCGACGGCGGCATGCGGCTGACCTATGCCACCCTCGGCGCCACGCTCAAGTACCCGTGGACCTCGGAATACGCGGGTGAAAAAGGCAAGTTCAATTGTTTTCAGACTGAAAAAGACGTGCTCGCGGATGTGGCTCAGCATCTGGGGCTGCCCGAGATCGCGCCGGGCAAATGGGCACGCCATCCGCTCTCGTATCTGATGGAGGCGGCCGATGACATCTGCTACGCGATTCTGGATCTGGAAGGCGGCATTGAAATCGGCATGCTGCCTTATGAGGTGGTCGAACCGCTGCTGCTTAAACTTTGCGGCGGGGGCGAACTCCTGGGTCTTGAACTGGCAGCAGCTCCGTCGCAGCGCCGCAAAATGGCGCTACTGCGCGGCAAGGCCATTGATCGTTGCATTCGCGAAGTGGTGGACGCCTTTGAGCGGAACAAGCTGCGCTTGATGGAAGGCAGTTATCAAGGGGATCTCATCAACGACTGCCCAAGCACCATCCGCTTGGGGATTGCGGACGCCAAACAAATGGCGCGCGACCGGATTTTCAACGCGCGTCACAAAGTGGAAATCGAGGTCGGCGCTTTTACCTGTCTCGACATCCTGCTCGATGCCTTTTGCAATGCGGCCTACCAGCTCAAATACGCCGACCAGATGCCCTACCGCATGCAGCGTGTGCTCGATCTGATGGAATACAACGCGCCCAAACGCGAATGGCCGATCTACCAGACCTACCGGCGCGTGCTCGATTTTATCGGTGGCATGACTGACAACTACGCCACTTATCTGGCGCAGCAGGTCGGCGGGATGGGACGATAAAAAACGGGTCCATTTCGGACCCGTTTTGCTTTGAGACATTAAGCCTGGGCAAGCTGGCAAGCACGGCGATTGATCCACCATGAATGCAATGCCGCCAAGACAATCAACACGGCAGCCAAACCGCCGGTCACCGCTTCAGGGATATGAATCTTGGCGGCAAGCAGCATGATGCCAGCCAGCGCGCCAATCGCCCAAAACGCGCCATGCTCCAGATAACGCAAGGTCGCCAGCGTGCCGCGACTCACTAACAAGAGCGTAAAACTGCGCACAAACATCGCGCCAATCCCCAGACCGATCGCGATCAGGAAAATGTTTTTGGTCAGCGCAAAAGCGCCCAGCACGCCGTCGAACGAGAACGAGGCATCGCGCATTTCCACATAAATAAAGCCGCTCCAACCAATCTTGGCCGTGCTGTTTTCTCCCCCCATGATGGCGCCCAGACTATCCACCAGGGCGTAAACCACGATCCCCCAAAGTCCTGCCACCAACAGACGATAGCCCTCGCCTTCGGACATGGTTGCGGCGATCAACATCAGCACGACCATGGTCAGCACGACGCTGGCCATATCCAGCTTGCCGAGCTTGGCCAGCGGCTTTTCGATCACACTGATCCAGTGCGTATCTTTTTCGTGATTCAGGAAAAAACTCCAGAAAACAAGCAGCAGAAAGGTACCGCCAAAGGTGGTCACTTCGATATGAGCCGATTGCAAAGTGGCCGCATACCGATCTGGATTGAACATCGCCAGCGACAACACATCGGCGCTGTGCCAGCTACCCGATTGCAGCCAGTCAATCAGCGCCATCGGTCCGGGCAGCGGCCACGCGTGCATGATCACGCCGACGATCACCAGCGGAAAAAGAATCCGCATCCCGAACACGGCAATCAGCATGCCCCAGACCAGATAGCGCTGCCGCCAGGTTTCATCCCAGTCTTTCAGCGTGGACGCATTGACCACCGCGTTATCAAAACTCAGGCTGGTTTCCAGCAGCGCGAGGTTGAATGCCACCCACAGACCCGCCCAGCCGCCAACCAGCCAAGACAATGCCAGACCGATTACGGTCACGATCACGGATCCCTTGAAAAAATGCCACATCCTGTTTACTCCCAAAGATCAAAAAAACCGGCCAGAAGCCGAATTACCAGTGCAACAACGCCGTGCCATGGGTTTTGAGCCAATCACGGTGCTTTTTCCAGTCCGGGCAATGCGCAGCGACAATCGCCCAGAAGCGCGGAGAATGGTTAAGTTCCGCCAGATGCGCCAACTCATGAATCACCACATAGTCAATCGCATCAGGCGCAGCCTGCATGAGCCGCCAGTTCAGCCGCACGGCTCCGGCCGAGGTGCAACTGCCCCAGCGCGATCGCGCCGATGACAGCGACACCGTTTTGGGGAAAAGCCCCATGCGCTGCGACCAGACTTCCACCCGTTGCGGCAGATAATCTTTGGCGCTGCGGTGCAAAAAGCGCGCCAAAGCCAGGGCCAGGCGCTCGGAATCATCAGGCGCAGCCAGATGTAAATGATCAGGCGTCAGCTTGGCGCGCGTCGCGCCAGCCACCAGTGCACGCGATTCACCCAGCCACAGAATGTTCGCGCCAGCGCGCAAGCCTTGCGGCATAGCCGGGCGCTGCGGCAATTTGGTCTGAATCCAGGCCAGTTTGGCCAGAATCGCGCGCTCCGCTTCCGCGTCGGGTGCACGCGCCGGCAGTACGATGGTCAATCCGTGATGGTCAATCTTGATGCCGATCGACTTGCGCCGATCACTGCGTTGCAGCTGAAAAACAAGAAGCTCCCCATCGGGAAGCTTCAGTGTGCGACTAGTCATGGCAAGCCAATTAGTGCTGCTTCAAAAGATGCTTGGGGAAGTGCGGGCCTCGGGCCGAGTCTGGAATCGCAGCGAGCTGTGCTTCGATCCATTCTTCGACTTCGGCGGTGATCTCCTGCGGCGTGCGCCCGGCCGTTTCAATCGGCTTGCCGACCACTACGGTCACTTCACCCGGCCATTTCAAAAACGAATTACGCGGCCAGAATTCGCCGGAATTGAGCGCCACCGGCACGATGGGAATGCCGATATCGCTCGCCAGACGCGCCCCGCCATGTTTGTACTGGCCGCGCTGACCCGGCGCAATGCGCGTGCCTTCCGGGTAAATCACGATCCAGAAACCCTTGGCAACGCGATCGCGCCCGGCTTCCATTAAAAGCTTCTGCGCTTCGCTACGCTTGCTGCGATCGAGCACGATGGGCGACAGCGTCCTGATCGCCCAACCAAAAAACGGCAGTTTCAAGAGCTCTTTTTTCATCACCCAAACTTGCGCCGGGAAAATGCGCTGTAGCGCAATGGTCTCGAAAGCCGACTGGTGCTTACTCATCACCATCGCTGGGCCTTGCGGGATATTTTCAGCGCCAATGACCTTGTATTTGAGCCCGCAAGTCAGCCGCAACCACGGCATCATCACGCGCGCCCAGAGCGACATGATGGTGTAACGGGTGCGCGGCGGCAGTGGCAGGATCAGCGTGCCGATCAGCGCGGCAATCGGGGTGGTAATGATAAAAGCGAGCCAAAACAGCGC
>CAXYUI010000070.1:0-8129 GCA_964291975.1 uncultured Formivibrio sp.
GGTGTTCGGCCATGCGAAAAGGCCGGCGCCCATACACCGGGATCAGCTCGTAAACGCCATCGCCAAACAAAAAACCGCGATCCATGACCGAGACTTGCAGCTCGGACAAAGGCGCGAAACGGCCATTCAGACAGGCGGTGAGATTTGGGATCATGGCGGCTTACCCTCTCCCTTATCGCTGAGTGATCCCAGAAAGGGATCACACGCAGACCTCTCCCGCCGGTGGGAGAGGGGTTGTGTTGACTCAAACGAACCAGAGTTTGATCGTATGCCAGATGCGTTTAAAGAATCCGGCTTCTTCCACATTCTGCAGCGCGACCAGCGGATATTCGGCCAGCGTCTTGCCGTTCAGGCTGTAAACGACGCGACCCAGCGGCTGGCCGGCCTTGATCGGCGCGATCAGTTTTGGATTCACGAAAACCTGTCTTTGCAGCTTGGCGGCATCCCCGCGATCAACCGTGACAAAGCGATCTTCGAGCGCGCCCAGTGCAATAGTGTCGGCCTGCCCCTTCCAGACTTGCGGCGTAGCGAGCGGCTGTTTGGCAGTCAGCACCTTGGGCGTTTCAAAGAATTGCACACCCCAGTTGAGCAGCTTGGCCGACTCGGTCGCGCGCACTTCTTCGCCGCTGGTGCCGACGACCACTGAAATCACCCGACGGCCGTCGCGGCGGGTCGAGGCGATCAGGTTGTAACCGGCGCTTTGCGTATGCCCGGTTTTCAGCCCGTCGACAAAAGCATCGCGGTACAAGAGCAGATTACGGTTCGGCTGCGTGTGCGGCTTGCGGCCGTTGTGGTAGGTGAACGACTTCATCGCGTAGATCGGATAGAACTCGGGATAGCCGCGGATGATGGCCGCCGCGAGCAGGCCGAGATCGCCGACGGTGGTGTAATGATCTGGGTCGGGCATGCCGGCGCTGTTTTTAAAGTTTGTCCCGCTCATGCCCAAGCGTTTGGCTTCGGCCGTCATCATTTGGGCGAAGACTTCCTCGCTGCCGGCAATGGCTTCGGCCAGCGTCACGCAGGCATCGTTGCCAGAAACGACGATCATGCCCTTGATCAGGTCATCCACGCTGGCCGGATGATCGGGCTCCAGGAACATGGTCGAGCCGCCGACCTTGTAGCCTTGCAGCGACACGGTGAATTTCTGGTCGAGCTTGAGTCGGCCTTCTTTCACGGCTTTGAAGGTCAGATACGCCGTCATCAATTTGGTGAGCGAAGCCGGTTCGATGCGCATATTGGCATCGCGCGCGGCCAGTTGGCGGCCGCTCTGGAAGTCGGTGAGCAGGTAAGCCTTGGCGGCCAGATCGGGCGCGGGCGGCGCAAAAGCGAGGGCGGAAAGAGGCGTCAATACAGCAGCAAAGCACAGGGCGCGGATCATCATAAGAGTGTTCTTTTCAGTTGAAGCGGAGATTATATGCGCCTCTGCGACCGCTCGGCAGTCGCAAGGTTCCATTGCCAACGACTTGCCCTGCTGCGATCGGGGTTATCCGGGGTTATAATGCGCGGCATTCTTTCTGCCCCGCCTGAAAACAAATTCATGATTCGTAAACTGATCGGCAAAGTATTGCGTCGTCCTGGCAAGCAAGTTCTGCACGCCAAGCACTTTGGTGTGCGTCGCGAACAGATTCATTCTGGCGCGTTAAAGGTCTGCGATCGGCTGCAGGATGCGGGTTTTGAGGCTTACATTGTGGGCGGCGCAGTGCGCGACCTGATGCTCGGTAAATCGCCCAAAGATTTTGACGTGGCCACCAGCGCTACGCCCGAGCAGGTGCGCCATATCTTCAACCGTTCACGCATCATCGGCCGGCGTTTTCGCATCGTGCATGTGCCGTTTTACGACCGCGACGGCGAAGAAATCATCGAAGTCACCACCTTCCGGGGCGCATCCGACGCGCCGACCGACGAAACCGGCCGCATCATCCGCGACAACGTCTACGGCACGCTCGAAGAAGATTCGCTGCGCCGCGATTTCACGGTCAACGCACTGTATTACGACCCGAACCGCGAAGAAATCCTCGACTTCCATCATGGTGTCGCCGACATCGAAGCCAAGCGGCTGACCATTATTGGCGATCCGGAGCTGCGCTATCGCGAAGATCCGGTGCGCATGCTGCGCGCGGTGCGCTTGTCGGCCAAGCTGGGCATCAGCATGGCGCCGGCGACGCAAGCGCCGATTGCCAAACTTGCCTCCTTGCTGGAAAACATTCCGTCGGCACGACTCTTTGACGAGATGATGAAGCTGCTGTTCTCCGGCCGCGCTTGGGATTGCCTGATGCTGCTCAAGGCCGAAGGCCTGCATCGCCAGTTGTTCCCGGTTCTCGAAGTCTTGCTGAAAAAACCTGAAGCCCACGCCTTTTTGCAAAAAGCGCTGGAAAACACCGACCGCCGGATCGCGGAAGACAAGCCGATTTCGGCGGGCTTTGTGTTTGCTGCGCTGCTTTGGCATGAAGTCGACGCGGAATGGCAAAAACAACTGGCGGGCGGCGAACATTCGATTCCAGCCTTGGTCGCCGCGATGGGCGAAGTCGAATACCGTGTAACCAAGCGCTTGGCCATTCCAAACCGTTACAGCGGCGCGATGAAGGAAATCTGGCTTTTGCAGCCGCGCTTTGAGCAGCGTGCGGGCCAGCGTCCATTCCGCTTGCTGGAGCAACCGCGCTTTCGCGCCGCCTACGATTTCCTCTTACTGCGCGCCGAATGTGGCTTGGCTGCACAGGAATTGGCGGAATGGTGGACCAAGTTCCAGTTTGCCGATGACGCGAGCCGTTCGGCGCTGATCGCCAATGTGGCCGGCAAGGCCGAAGCGGGCGAGAAAAAACGTCGCAAGCCTCGTCGCAAGCCGCGCGCCAAGGTCGCCGCTGCAGCAGAATGAGCGCGTTTATCGCGCTCGGCGCCAATCTGGGGCGGCCGGTTGAACAACTGCAACGTGCGTTGCTGCTGGTCGGCCAACTGCCGCAAACCCAGATTGTTCGCACCTCAGGTTTCTACGCGAGTGCCGCAGTCGGTTATACCGACCAGCCGGATTTTGTGAACGCCGTGGCCGAAGTCGAAACGGCGCTGACCGCGCCGCAACTCCTTGAAGCGCTGCTCGCCATTGAAGCCGTACTGGGTCGCATACGCACTTTCCAGAACGCGCCGCGCACCATTGATCTGGACGTCATCCTCTACGGCGATGCGTGCATCGAAACACCCGCCCTGATCGTGCCGCATCCGCGCATGCACGAACGCGCTTTTGTGCTGCGGCCTTTGCTTGAAATTGCGCCAGACATCCTTATTCCCGGCCTTGGGGCTGCTTCGGCATTTTTACCGCAAGTGGCCGATCAGGCGCTTTCCCGTCTGCCGGATCGTTAATCGAAGTCTTATACTTCGCCCGTCTCCCGTTTCTGTGGAAAAAATCATGAAAATCACGCTCAGCACCCTGCAGAAAATGAAGCAGGATGGCCAGAAGATCACCATGCTGACCAGCTACGATGCGAGCTTTGCTGCGCTCGAAGCGGCCGCCGGCGTTGAAATCCTGCTGGTTGGCGATTCGCTCGGCAATGTGGTTCAAGGTAAAACCAGCACCTTGCCGGTGACGATGGAACAAATGATTTACCACACCGAATGCGTGGCGCGCGGGGCCAATGGCGCGCTGGTGCTGGCCGACATGCCTTTTGGCAGTTCGCAACTCAGTCCGGAAAAAACTTTTGAAAACGCCGTGCGCCTGATGGCGGCTGGCGCCGAAATGGTCAAGATCGAAGGTGGCGCGGTGATGGCGGAAACCGTGCGTTTCCTGACTAGCCGAGGCATTCCGGTTTGCTCGCATATCGGCCTGCAACCGCAGTCGGTTAATGTCTACGGCGGTTACAAGGTGCAGGGCAAATCCGAAACTGAAGCAGAAACGCTGAAAAAAGACGCGCTCGCCCTGCAAGAAGCGGGCGCGGCGATCATCCTCATGGAAATGGTGCCGGCCTTGGTTGCCAAGGCTGTGACCGAATCGCTGCATGTGCCAACCATCGGCATTGGCGCTGGCGCCGATGTCGACGGCCAAGTGTTGGTGCTGCACGATATGCTCGGCGTCTATCCCGGCAAGAAAGCCCGCTTTGTGAAGAACTTCATGACAGGCAGCCCCAGCATCCAGGCCGCCGTTGAAGCCTATGTGAAGGCTGTTAAAGCCGGCACTTTCCCGGCGGAAGAACACTGCTTCTAATGCGGAGAGGGGTGAGGGGTGAGGTGTAAAACCTAAACCCTTCCGCTTTTGCCCCTCACTCCTAACCCCTCACTCCTTACTCGACCATGCAAATCATCCACACCATTAAAGAACTGCGCGAATGGCGCAAGACGGCGGGGCGCGTTGCCTTTGTGCCGACCATGGGCAATCTGCACGCAGGCCATATGGCGCTGGTGCGCGAGGCGCGCAAACATGCTGACCATGTGGTGGTCAGTATTTTCGTGAATCGCCTGCAATTCGGTCAGGGCGAGGATTTCGACCGTTACCCGCGCACCCTGCAGGCCGATGCCGCGCTGCTGGAAAAAGAAGGCGCGAGCATCGTTTTTGCGCCGGACGAGAAAGAGCTGTATCCGCGCGTGGTGCAGCAATACAAGGTCGAGCCGCCTGCGATTCAGGACGAGCTGTGCGGCGCATTCCGCCCGGGGCATTTCCGTGGCGTGGCCACCGTCGTCACCAAGCTTTTCAACATTGTTGAGGCCGATGTCGCCTGTTTCGGCAAGAAGGATTACCAGCAGCTCTTTGTCATCAAGAGCATGGTTGACGATCTGAATATGAAGATCGAGATCGTGCCGGTCGATACTGGCCGCGCCGAAGATGGACTGGCGCTATCATCGCGCAACGGTTATCTCTCGGCGGTCGAGCGCGCCGAAGCGCCGCGTCTGTATCAGCACCTGACCGCAATGACGGCGGCGATCAAGGCGGGCGAGCGTGATTTTGAGAAGCTCGCTCAAGCGGTCAGCGCCGATCTGACGATGCGCGGCTGGGAAGTGGATTATGTCGAAGTGCGCAACGCCAAAAACCTGAAATCGGCGACGCACACCGATCACGAACTGGTGATTTTGATTGCCGCGCGCATCGGCGCAACGCGGTTGATCGACAATATCGAAGTGTCTTGCTGAGAGGTTCAGGCCGGATCCTGCGGGCATCCGGCGTCGAACCAGCCTTGCAAAATTTGCATGGCGGCGACTTGGTCGAGCGCGGGTTTTTGTTTGCGCCCGCGTAGACCCGTTTGATTTAGCGCTTCGCTCGCTGCCGCCGAACTCAGGCGCTCGTCGACCAGAAATACCGGCAGCTTGAAGCGGCCATGCAGCCGGTTGGCGAATTTGCGTGCCAGTCGGCTGATTTCATGCTCTTCGCCATCCATATGTGCGGGCAGGCCGACCACCAACTGCGCCGGTTCCCATTCGGCGATCAGCTCGCCAATACGGGCAAAACGACGATCGTTACCTTCAAGCGAAATGGTTTCTACGGGGTGGGCGATGCCCAGTTCAGAAGAACCCATGGCCACGCCAATGCGCGCTTCGCCAAAATCAAACGCCAGAATCGTGCTCATGCGTGGCCGGTTTCGTCGGACAACATGGCCATGTCGATGCCGAGCAATTTAAGTGCGGCGTCGTAACGCTCATCGGCCGGCAATTCAAAAATGACTTTCGGATCGGCTTTGACGGTCAGCCAGGTATTGCTGCCGACTTCGCGTTCGAGCTGGCCGGCTTCCCAGCCGGCATAGCCCAGCGTCACAAACATTTTCTCCGGCCCGCCGCCTTCGCCCACTGCCAGCAAAATATCTTTGGACGTGGTCAGCCCCAGATCGTCGGTAATCGCCAGCGTGGATTGCCAGCTTCCGAGTGGATTGTGCAGCACAAAACCCCGGTCGGTTTGCACCGGGCCGCCAAAGCACACCGGCAGGTCGACCACATCTTTGCGATGCAGCGGGATTTCGATTTGTTCAAACAGCGAGGACAGCGACATGCCCAGCGGGCGGTTGACGATGATGCCCATCGCGCCTTCAGGGCTGTGTTCGCAGATAAAGGCGAGCGCGCGCGAGAAGATCGGGTCTTCCAGCGCGGGCATCGCAATCAAAAAATGTTGGGAAAGATTCATGTCCATAGTCGCGATTATTGCATAGGCTTTTGCCAACTTGCCGCCGCTTTTTCGGCTTCGAGCCGACCGGAAGCTTGATTCGCCAACGGCCAGCGCCATCTGGAGCTCATGATGAACGATCTTGCCCTTGTCTGGTTGCGCCGCGATTTGCGCCTGAACGACCATGCCGCGCTGAGTTTGGCGCAGCAAAACCATGCGCGCGTGTTGCCGGTTTTTATTTTCGACACCACCCTTCTTGAGCTGCTGCCGCGCAACGACCGCCGCGTGCCCTTGATCTGGCATGCTCTCGCTGAACTCAAAAATCAGTTGAATGCAGCCGGCAGCGATCTCATCGTGCGCACGGGCAATCCGGTTGAGCTGATTCCCGCGCTGGCGGCTGAGTTGGGCGCGACAGCAGTGTATGCCAACCGTGATTACGAACCGATGGCCATCACGCGCGATGCAAAAGTCGAGCAGGCCTTGGCGGTGGCGGGTGTCGCCTTTGAAACGTGCAAGGATCAGGTGATTTTTGAGCGCGACGAGGTGCTCTCCAAAGCCGGCACGCCGTTTTCAGTGTTTACGCCGTATTGGCGCGCTTGGCTGGCGCGTTTTACGGCGGCCGGCGCGGCCGAATAGCCGGTGGGTCGCGAGCCGCCTGCGTCCCTCCCCCCCCCTGCCGTGCCCCCTGTCGCCGCGCTGGGGTTTGGCGGAGGATCGCCAGCGCTTTGCATCCATGCCGCCCAGTGCGCTGCCCAGCTTGGCCGAACTGGGTTTTGACGAAGCGCCGCTGCCGATTCCAGCTGGAGAAAGCGGCGCGCAAGCGCTGTTGGCCGATTTCATGGCGCGCATCGATCACTACGCGGACTGGCGCGATTTTCCCGGAAAAAAAGGCGTTTCCTATCTTTCGCCGCATTTGCGCTTTGGCACGGTTTCGATTCGTGAACTGGTGCGCCAAGCGCGCAGCCATGAGGGCGAGGGCGCGGCGACCTGGCTCAAGGAGCTGGGTTGGCGCGAGTTCTACCAGCAACTGCTCTGGCATCATCCGCGCGTGGTCGGTCAGGCCTTCAAACCCGAATTCAACAATCTGCCGTTCCCGAATCGGGAAGATTGGTTCGCCGCCTGGTGCGAAGGGCAGACCGGTTATCCGCTGGTCGATGCGGCCATGCGCCAGCTGAATCAAACCGGCTTCATGCACAACCGGCTGCGCATGATCGCCGCCAGCTTTCTGGTGAAAGACCTACTGATCGACTGGCGCTGGGGTGAAGCCTATTTCGCCCGGCAACTGCTGGATTTTGATCTGGCCAGCAACAATGGCGGCTGGCAGTGGGCGGCGTCGGTCGGGTGTGATGCGCAGCCGTGGTTCCGTATCTTCAATCCGGTCACGCAATCGCAAAAATTTGATCCGGATGGCCGTTTTATCCGCCGCTATTGCCCTGAGCTGGCTAGTCTCGGTGATGCCGACCTGCACGCGCCCTGGCTGGCCAAACCGCTCGATTTGCAAGCCGCCGGGGTGCGCTTGGGTCTTGATTACCCCTTCCCTCTTGTGGATCACGCGACACAGCGCGAGGCTGTCTTGGCGCTGTATCGACGCGATCGCAGCTGAATGAATACCGTCTGTAGACGTCTCACAAGAACGCCAGAGCCTTGATTCGACAATGAGTTTGTCTCGCGGGTATGGGTAATTATCACCAAGTCATCCGACGAGCGGTAGATACAGGTAGACGCATCGTTACCCGCATGGCGTGCGGAGCAGCGGTAATGACTGGCTATAATGGCCGCCATGCTTCGCTTTCTCCTCCTTTTTCTGCTCGCTTTTCCGGCTTGGTCGGATTCGGCGCTCGGCTTGCGCTGGCAATCCTATCTGGATGGCTCCGGCGCACTGGCGCTGGCGCAGACCCGCGCCTTGCCCGCTGCGAACTGGACGGATAATCCGAGCCCTTTGCTGAGCCGGGGGTTTTCCAAGGGCGCGCTCTGGTTGCGCGCAGAGGTCAAGGTCGCTCGCGATGGCGAACATGTGCTCGAACTGACCAACCCCCTGCTCGATCAGGCCGATTTGTAC
>CAXYUI010000071.1:0-8097 GCA_964291975.1 uncultured Formivibrio sp.
GAAAAGCGCGAATTGCTGATTTTCGTTACTCCGCGAATTTTGCGCCCAGAGATGTCCGTACGCTGATCTGAATCCCCGGCGAGTTCGCTTTCCGGTAAAATGCCTGGCATGAAAATGCCAGGCAATTTTTTTCTGGTCGGCATGATGGGTGCCGGCAAAACGACGATTGGGCGCGCCTTAGCCAAGGCGTGCGGTAAACGTTTTTATGATTCTGACCATGAGATCGAAGCGCGTACTGGCGTGAAGATTCCGATCATCTTTGAAATAGAAGGTGAGTCTGGGTTTCGGGATCGTGAAACTGAAACGATCGCGGCTCTAGCGCAAGAAAGTGAAATCGTGCTTGCCACAGGTGGTGGTGCGGTTTTACGTGAGGCGAATCGCGAATGCCTCAAGCAAAACGGCACGGTTATTTATTTGCGCGCGTCGGTCGACGATCTGTACTTGCGCACTTGTCATGACAAAAATCGACCTTTGCTGCAAATTCCTGATCCAAAAGGAAAATTGCAGCAACTATATCTCGAGCGAGATCCTTTGTACCGAGAGGTCGCAGATCTTGTGATCGACACCAGTCGCCAAACTGTTCCGCAACTTCTGCAAATCTTGCTACAAAAGGTTGGTCAATATGCGCACCGTTCATCTTGAGCTCGCTCACGCGCCATACGACATTTTGATCGGGCGCAAGCTGCTGGAGCAGATCAATTTGATCTGCGATCAACTCGTTCAGGCCAGAGTCGCCATCGTCACGAATGAAACCGTCGCCCCACTGTATCTTGAACCGCTGGTTCAAGGGTTGGAGCGAGCAGGAGTCCGAGTCGAAACCATTGTGTTGCCTGACGGCGAGATATTCAAAACGTGGGATACGCTTAATCTTATTTTCGACAAGCTGCTCCTGACGCGGTGTGAGCGCAAGACCACGCTGATTGCTTTGGGCGGTGGCGTTATCGGTGACATGACTGGATTTGCCGCTGCGGTGTATCAACGCGGCGTGCCTTTTATCCAGATCCCAACGACATTACTTTCCCAGGTGGATTCCTCGGTTGGTGGTAAGACGGCAATCAACCATCCGCTTGGCAAAAATATGATTGGTGCTTTTTATCAGCCCAAGCTGGTGATTGCCGACTTGGCAACGTTGGATACTCTGCCGGAAAAGGAATTTAGCGCAGGCATGGCAGAAGTCATCAAATATGGGTTGATTGATGATCTGGCATTCTTCGAATGGCTGGAAGCTAATATTGACCGCGTCATGACGCGGGATGCCGAGGCTCTAGCTTTTATGGTTGAGCGTTGTTGCCGCAATAAGGCGCGCGTCGTTGCGGCGGATGAGCGAGAAACTTCGGGCGTTCGTGAATTATTAAATCTTGGGCATACGTTTGGGCACGCGATCGAGACCGGTCTTGGTTTTGGGGTTTGGTTGCATGGTGAGGCGGTCGCTGCGGGGATGGTGCTTGCTGCACAAGCTTCGCGAGCGCTAGGTCAGATCAGCGATGCCGATATCGCGCGCATCAAAAATTTGCTGCTAAAAGCCAACTTGCCGGTTGATGCGCCGAATTTGGGCGTTGCTCGATACCTGGAGTTGATGGCTCTCGACAAAAAGGTTGATTCCGGCGCAATCAAATACATCTTGATGCGCCGGCTGGGCGAGTCTTATGTCGGGACTTTATCGGAAGAAACCGTCAGAGCCGCTTTTGCGGCCAGCGGGATAGCCTGATCGCTTAAGTAGTCCGCAACCGATTGCGCCAGTACCGCGCGCAAGTGTTCGATGCACGATCTTCCTGATCCTTCTTTTTCCACTTGTAGTGGGACGACGACTTGCTCAAATACTTCGATCATTTTGATTTGATCGAGGCTGCACGCCAGTATCCAGCCCCCTTCTCGGGAGCTGGATACCCATCCTTTTACTGCCATTGATTCAAGCAATTGATACGTCAGATCGATGCCGAGTCCTGCTTTTCGGCGCAAATCGTCGATATGCAAAATCTGACCGGCTCGATGTGCACCAACCAGCAAATCCAATAATTGCAAAGCCATTTCAAGTCGAGTGCCTTGGTGATCCATCTTGCGCCAGCCATCGTTGTGCCAGTAAGAAAGGCAAGCTGACAATACGGCGCCGCCCAGGATGATGATCCAGCCTGAGTAGATCCACAGCAAAAAGATGGGGAAACTTGAAAAAGCGCCATAGACCAGTTTGAAGCTGGCGAATTGTTTGACATAGATGGCGAACAGTTTCTTCATGCACTCAAGTACAAGCACCGTAAACGCTGCAGATACCAGTGCATGGGAGCGGGGCACATAGCAATTGGGCACGGTGAGATAAAGCAAAGTCAACGATGCCAACATTAACAGCCAAGGCGCGAGTTTGAGCAGAAATAGAGTCAGTGAAGACAATAGCGTATGCGCAGAGGCTGAAGTCACTAGCCAAGAGGTCAAAGAGATGCTGAGCGCAATCAAAAGAGGCCCTAGGGTCAGCCCCGCCCAATAGATCAGTGTGCGAGCCAATAGATTGCGGTTTCTGCGCACTCGCCAGATTTGGTTCAATGTTTTTTCAATCGTAAATAGCAATAACAGTGCGGTGACGGCCAGGCTAATCATTCCTAATGCTGTGAGGCGTTCGGCATTATCAGAAAACTGACGCATATATGTGCCGATGACGCGTCCAGATGCATCAGGCACCAGATTGGAAATAAGAAAGGCTTTGAAGCGGGTGCTATAGACGCTGAACATCGGAAACGCAGAAAACAGCGTTAGCGTAATGGTAAATAGCGGCACGATAGCCAAAAGGGTGGTGAAGGTCAGGCTGCCTGCCACTTGCAGGCAACGGTCATCGACCAAACGCCGTAAAACAAAGCGGCCAAAGCCATACACTCTGTACCAGATGCGGGTGATATCGATGGGCATGGTGAATTCCACAGTCGGGATCGGGCGATAATAGCCCAATAGAATAAGCGCGTAATGGCCAAGCATTGCGCTGTCTCATTGATGTCGTAGTGGGTCAGGCAAGCGTTGCCATTTGGAGGAGTCCGGCCGGTCGCCCGGCCGGATCAGCCGCTATTTTTTCGTAGGGCGATGCCAATCCGGCACGGTGATTTGTTTGCCGCGTGCGACTGCCAGTTCGCCTTCCGGCACATTCTTGGTGATAACCGAACCTGCACCGGTGGTAGCCCCCGCGCCGACTTCAACCGGGGCGACAAGACAGGTGTTCGATCCAATAAAGGCGTTCTCGCCGATCACGGTGCGGAACTTGTTTACGCCGTCGTAATTGCAGGTGATCGTGCCGGCGCCGACATTGCTGCCGCTGCCGACCGTGGCGTCGCCGATGTAGGTCAGATGATTGACCTTGGCGCCGACACCGACTTCGGCCTTCTTGATCTCGACGAAGTTGCCGATGTGGACGTTTTCAGCCAGTTGCGCACCCGGGCGCAGACGTGCGTACGGGCCGATCAGGCTACCGGCGCCGACAACCGCGCCTTCCAGATGGCAGAAGGGGTGGATCCCGGCGTTGTCGGCGATTTTCACATTCTTGAGCACGCAGTTCGCGCCAATCGACACGTTCTGGCCGATCTCGACCTTGCCTTCAAAGATGCAATTCACGTCGATCCGCACATCCTGACCGTGGGTGAGCGTGCCGCGTACATCGATGCGGGCCGGGTCGGCGAGCGTGACGCCGGCGACCAGCAGTTCGTTGGCGATATTGGCTTGGTGGATGCGTTCGAGTTGAGCGAGTTGCAGTTTGTTGTTGATGCCTTCGGCTTCCCAGTGCTCCTTGGGTTGCACCGCGTTGACGGCCATGCCGTCGCGCACGGCCAGTGCGATCACGTCGGTCAGATAGTACTCGCCCTGCGCGTTATCGTTGCGCAGCTCGTTCAGCCAGGCGGCGAGCTTGGCGGTGGGCACGGCCATCATGCCGGTGTTGATCTCATTGATCGCGCGCTCAGCTTCGTTGGCATCTTTGTGTTCAACGATGCGGGTGACGTGATGGTTGGCATCGCGCACGATGCGGCCGTAACCAGCCGGGTCAGGTAAATAATCCGTCAGCAGACCGAGCGCAGTGCCTTTGCGCGTGGCGTCGAGCAGGCGTTCCAGCGTGGCGCGTCGGGTCAGCGGCACATCGCCGTACAGAATCAGCGTCGTGCCATCCGTACCCAGTTGCGGCAGGGCTTGGCGTACGGCGTGACCAGTGCCGAGTTGTTCGGCTTGCAAAGCCCAGGCCAGATCATTTTGGCCAGAAAAAGCAGCCAGAACCTGATCGCCGCCGTGGCCGTAGACCACCACGAGCTTGGCCGGATCGAGTTCACGCGCCGTGTCGATGACGTGGCCAAGCAAGGGTTTGCCGGCGATGGCGTGCAAGACTTTCGGCAATTTGGAATACATGCGCTTGCCTTGACCGGCAGCGAGAATGACGATGGAGAGGCTCATGGCGAGTTCCGCAGGAAAGATCGGCGTATTTTCCCAGAAAGCCGGAGAAACAGCCAATCAGGCCAGTTGCTCGGGCGTGAGCATGGTGCGCAATTCCCACTGCCCATGCTGACCGGAAAACCACCAAATCGAGGCTTTTTTGACTGAGATGGCGCGATCCTCCCCGCTAAGCAGGAGGCTGATGACGCGGCCGATCTCGGGTTGATGACCGACGATCAGCGTTGTTCCCTCATTCATCTGCTGCAGATAGTCGGCTGGCCGAGCTCCGGGATTGAGGCGCGCTTCGATGCGGAAATCCGTGCTGAGCGCGGCCAGCGTTTGTTGCGCCCGGATCGCGCCACTGGCGATCAAGCGGGCATCGGCCGCTAGCTTTGGCTTGAGCCAATCCGCCATGCGTTCGGCCTGTTTGCGTCCCTTGGGGCTGAGTTCGCGCCCGAGATCCGGGTAGCCATCGACGGCATCGGCATGGCGCCACAGGATCAGCTCCATCATTGCTCCTTGCGCGGCTTGTAGCCAAGTTCAGCAAGCAGGCGCGCTTGCGCCGAGCGCTCGCGCCCGCCTCGTGAAGTCTTGCGGCGGTAACGGCCATCGGAAAGCATTTCCCACGCTTGCACATTGTCGACCATGTACGGACGCAAGCCTTCGCGGATCACGCGGCGCTTGGCTTTGCTATCGAGCACCGGGAAAGCGATTTCGATGCGGCGGTGCAAATTGCGCTCCATCCAGTCGGCAGACGAGAGAAAGACGTCCTCCGTGCCGTTGTTGTAGAAATAGAAAATCCGGTGATGCTCAAGAAAGCGCCCGACGATGGAGCGCACCTTGATATTGTCCGAAAGCCCTGGCAAGCCAGGCCGCAGTGCACAGACGCCGCGGACGATCAGCAGGATGGAAACGCCGGCTTTGGAGGCTTCGTACAGCTTGTTGATCACGTTTTCTTCGAGCAGCGCATTCATCTTGGCGACGATGCTGGCTTTGCGGCCGGCGCGGGCGTGTTCGATTTCGCGGTCAATCCGCTCGCTGAGCCCGGAGAGCATGGTAAACGGCGATTGCAACAAAGCCTTGTGATTACCGGCTTGACCCAGTCCGGTCAATTGCATAAAAACGTCGTTCACATCATCGGTAATGTCTTCGTTGGCGGTGATTAGGCCGAAATCGGTATACAGGCGCGCGGTGCGCGGATGGTAGTTGCCGGTGCCGACGTGCACATAGCGGCGCAAACGCCCCAGTTCGCGGCGCACGATCAGCAACATCTTGGCGTGCGTCTTGTAGCCGTAAACCCCGTAGACCACGTGCGCGCCGGCGCGCTCCAGCTTGGCGGCCCAGTTGATATTGGCCTCTTCGTCAAAGCGCGCCATCAGTTCGACGACGACGGTGACTTCTTTGCCGCGCCGCGCGGCTTCTTGCAAGGCCTCCATCAGAGCTGATTCGCTGCCGGTGCGGTACACCGTCATTTTGATGGCGACGACGGCTGGATCGTTGGCGGCTTGTTGCAGCAGATCAATGACCGGAGTGAAGCTTTGGTAGGGGTGATGCAAGAGCACATCGCTTTTGCGAACCGCAGCAAAAAGATCGATCTGCTTGCGAATTTCGGGGGCGATGCCCGGTGTGAACGGCTCGAACTTTAAATCCGGGCGGTCGATCTGATCGGGCGCTTGCATCAGGCGCACCAGATTCACCGGCCCATTGACCAGATACAGATCGCTTTCGCACAGGCCGAACTGTTTGAGCAAGAATTTCTGCAAATGTGGCGGACAGTTGTCCGCCGCTTCCAGCCGCACGGCATCGCCAAACGGACGTTGCGACAATTCGCCTTCCAGTGCAGCGCGCAAGTCTTTCACGTCTTCGTCATCGACCGAAACGTCAGAATCGCGCGTGACGCGGAACTGGTAGCAGCCCAGCACCGCCATTCCGGCAAACAGTTCTTCGACATGGGCATGCAAGATGGAGGAGAGAAAGACAAAGCCATTTTCGGTGCCGCTGACTTCGGCCGGCATTTTGACAAAGCGCGGCAGTACGCGCGGCGCTTGTACGATGGCGATGCCGGAATTGCGGCCGAATGCGTCGCGGCCTTCCAACTCCACAATAAAATTCAGCGATTTGTTCAGCACGCGCGGGAAGGGGTGAGAGGGGTCAAGCCCGATCGGAGTCAGGATCGGCATCAACTCGCGGAAGAAAAAGTCCCGCACCCATTCGCGTTGCGCGTCGGTCCATTGGCTGCGGCGGAAGAAGTGAACCCCTTCGGCGGCCAGATCCGGAAACATGGTTTCACGCAGCAAGCGATATTGTCGTTCCACCAGATCGTGCGCCTCGCGCGCAATCAGCCGCATGGTGTCTTGGGCGGTGAGCCCCTCTGGCAGCAGGGTGTCCGGATTGAGCTCGATGGCTTCTTTGAGATAAGCCACGCGGACTTCGAAGAATTCATCCAGATTGGACGAAACGATGCACAGGAATTTCAGCCGTTCCAGCAGCGGGTTGCGCGCATCTTCCGCCTGCGAGAGCACGCGACGGTTGAATTCGAGCAGGCCGAGTTCACGGTTAAGCAGCAGCTGGTTTTCGGGCGGACGGTAGATCATGGCTTCTCACAGACAAACAAGGCCGCATTTGCGGCCTTGGAATCAACAAACTGTTCAAGCGCGTGGCGGGACATAACCGCTGGGCTGATCTGCGCCTGCGCCAAAAAAGTAGTTTTCCAACTGTTGCGACAGATACTTGCGCGCAGCGGGGTCGGCCAGATTCAGACGATTTTCGTTGATCAGCATGGTCTGGTGGCGCACCCACGCAGCCCAAGCTTCTTTAGAAACGCAGTCATAAATCTTTTTGCCCATTTCGCCCGGCAACGGGGCAAAGTCCAGCCCTTCGGCTTCTCGACCCAGTTTCACGCAATTGACAGTACGGCTCATTGCTCGTCTCCAGAGGATATGACATGAGTATGACAGCCTTGTTACAGCCCAGGCTGTCCGGGTTTCATCATAACGCGGCTTAGCCGCGACGGGTCACTTCAAGCAGGTGATAGCCGAATTGCGTCTTGACCGGGCCTTGTACTTCGTTGAGCGGAGCACTGAAAACGACGCGGTCGAATTCCGGCACCATCATGCCCGGGCCGAACGAGCCCAGATCGCCACCTTGTGCGCCAGACGGACAGAGCGAATGCTCGCTGGCCAGTTTGGCAAAATCAGCGCCGCCGAGGATTTGTTGCTTGATGGATTCGCACTCGGCTTCGGTTTTTACGAGCAGGTGGCGGGCAGTGGCTTGAACCATGGAAATACTCCAGTCAGTAAATTTGAAGAAAACAAATGGGCGCTTGCGCGCCCATTTTCAATAGCAGAAATGGACTCAGGCCAGTACAGCCTTGGCTTTGGCCACGATGTTTTCCACGGTGAAGCCAAATTCCTTGAACACTTGTGCCGCTGGGCCGCATTCGCCGAAGCGGTTGATGCCGACGATGTCGCCATCAAGGCCGACGTACTTGTACCAGCCATCGGCAATACCGGCTTCGATTGCCACGCGCTTCACGCCAGCCGGCAGCACGCTGTCGCGATATGCCTTGTCTTGCTTGTCGAAGGCATTGGTCGACGGCATCGACACCACGCGCACCGCCACACCTTCCAGAGCCAGCGCTTCTGCGGACTTCACGGCCAGATCGACTTCGGAGCCGGTGGCGATCAGGATCAGGCTTGGCTTGCC
>CAXYUI010000072.1:0-8064 GCA_964291975.1 uncultured Formivibrio sp.
CTGGAAAAGAGAAATTGATGTTTGATTGGTTGAACCGCTTGCTCAATCGTGCCCCTGCGGTGCGCCTGACGCCTGAGGAAGAAGCGTTTTTGGATGAAATCGTCGATGCCGCCGATCCCAAAATCCGGCTGGCTGACGATTACAGCGAACGGCTGGCGCCACTGTTTCTGGCTGCGCGCAAACAAGTCCGTCATCTGATCCTGCAAGTACCGCAGGCTATGGCGCTGACCGCTGAAAACTGGCGACAGCAGCCCGCGCTCGGTTGCGCTTTTGCGTCGCCCGAACGCATGGCCGAAGCGGTAAATGCCGACGAGCGACTGCGCCAGTGGTTTGCCGATCATCCGCTCGAAGAGCGCGCTTTTGCGATCCTCTCAATGGATCACGATCGCGTCACCCGCTACGGCATGGAAGAAGAGGGCGGCATCGTGCGCCACGATGTGCCGCAAGAAACGCTGGTGCTGCGCCGCCATCGCTTCAGCCGTCCGGCCGACAGTCTGGAAGGCTTGAGCCGGCTGGCTTGCCAGCGCGCGATGGAAGAACTCGCCATTCACGCCAGCCGCCGCATCAAGGGCTTGCAGGATGACAAGCTGGAAATCGAAGACGAAATCAGTACCCTGCGCCTGACCTTGCGGCTGAATGGCCCGGAATCGGAATACGAAATCAAACCGGAACAGCGCGCGCGCAAAGAAAAACTCGAACGCCTGCTCGAAGAGCTCGCCCGGGTGCGCGCCGATCTCGATCCGGAAAACCTGTTCAAGATTCTGGAAGCCGCGCTGCATAACCCCGAACAGCAACTGCGTTTTTCGCTGCTGGCGCTGCATGTCGACAATATGGGCGTGATTCGTAAAGCAGGTTCGGATGCGCGCCCGGTCACGCTGATCGAAATCGAAATGATGGAAGAAGACCCGGTGCGTCGCGTGCTGATGCCGGTGGAAATCCCGCGCAGCCTGATTCGCCCGCAGCCCAAAAGGGATGCTAACGATTTCCTCAACGCCAGCCTGTTCTGATTGCGCTCAGCCTCGTCGCTGACCGACCCACCACACGCCCAGCATCACCAGCGCCACGCCTGCCCATTGCGGCAGGCTCAGGCGCTCGTCGAGCAGACCCATGCCCATGAAAATGGTCAGCACCGGACCGAAGCTGCCGACAATCGCCGTGCGCCCCGAGCCAATCCGCGCCATCGCCGCGCTCATGGCGTAAATCGGCAGCACGGTCGCGACCAGCGCCATCGCCAGCGCATAGGCATAGACCGGCCAAGCTTGCTCGATCAGCCCGCCTGCGGGGTGGCTCAATAGATAATGCAGCAGCATGGCCAGACCCGACGCGCCCAGCGCCAGTTCGGTAAAGCGCATCGCCCCGACCCGGCCAATCACGGCGGGGCTCCAGGTCAGATAAAACGCAAACAGCACTGTACTGCCCACAATCATCCCCACGCCAAACCAGTCGGCGCGCGCCGCAATCAGATCGGGCGCCAGCACCAGCGCGATGCCGAGATAGGTCAGCGGCAGCGCCTGTTTCATGCGCGGGGTGATCGGCGTTTTCATCAGCCAGGCCGATAGCAGGACGGTGAGCGTCGGATACAGATACATGATCAGGCGCTCGATACTGGCGCTGACCGTTTGCAAGCCGATGAAATCCAGCAAGCTGGCGAGGTAATAACCGATCAGACCCAGAAAAACGATCCATCCCCAATCGCGCCGGGCAATCGGCGCGCCTTCTTCCCTGCGCACAAGCCGCACGATCAATAACATGGGCAGGGTAAAAGCCAGCCGCAGCGTCACCAGCGTCGTAGCATCGACGCCATGGCGGTAAGCGAGCTTGGCGAAAATCGCTTTGGAAGCAAGTCCCGTGGCGGCGAATGTCGCCAGCAGAATGCCGGAGCGAAAAGCGTGCGGAGAAGGATTCATGATCGGTGTCGCAGTGCAGCAAGTCGCCAATGTACCAGACTGGCCGGGCGCGCCAAGGTGAATATCTGCCTGCGCCGCAGGCTGGACAGCCTGAATCCGGCGTCTGTGCTTCAATTGTTTTTTGCCCCGCGCTTGCGGATCATCTGGAGATCGTCATGCAGAATTTTTCCTACCACAGCAACAACAGCCAGATCGTGTTCGGTCGCGATACCGTGACCCAGGCCGGCAGCCTGTGCGCGCGCTACGGCAAAAAAGTGCTGCTGGTCACCGGCGGCAAGAGCGTGCGCGCCTCGGGTCTTTTCGACCGCGTCCTGAAAAGCCTGCAAGAAGCCGGACTCACGGTATCGGAACTTGCCGGCGTGCAGCCCAATCCGCGTATTGATTCGGTGCGCGAAGGCGCGGCGATCTGCAAGCGCGACGGCATCGAGATCATTCTGGCCGTCGGTGGCGGCAGCGTGATCGACGCGGCCAAGGGCATGGCGGCCGGTGCGCTGTACGACGGCGATGCTTGGGATTTTTACAGCGGCAAAGCCCAAATCGAAGCCGCTTTGCCGGTTGGCGCGATTTTGACGCTGGCCGCGACCGGCAGCGAAACCAACAAGAATTCCGTCGACAGCAACCCTGAAACCGAAGAAAAACAAGGCGCGGGCAGCCCGCTCCTGATCCCGAAATTTGCGATTCTCGACCCGCAACTGACCACCACCGTACCACTCGACCAGACCACCAACGGCATGGTCGACATCATGGCGCATGTGTTCGAGCAGTATTTCAGCCCGACGCCAAACACCTTCATGCTCGACCGCATGGCCGAAGCCATCCTCAAAACCGTGATTGACGTCGCGCCGCGCCTTCTGGCCGACCCGAGCAATTACGACCTGCGTGCCGAGATTCTGTGGAGCGGCACGCTGGCGCTCAATGGCTCGCTCAGCTGCGGCAAGGCGGGCGACTGGGCGACGCACATGATCGAGCACGAAGTCAGCGCCATCTACGACATCCCGCACGGCGCGGGTCTGGCGATCCTGTTCCCGAACTGGATGCGCCATGTATGGCGTGCCAATCCGGCCAAGTTTGTGAACTACGCCGTCAACGTCTGGGGTATCGATCCGGCCGGCAAGAGCGAAGAAGAAATCGCGCTGGCCGGCATCGCCGCCACGCGCGATTTCTTCAACCGGATTAACGCTCCGGCCACGCTGGCGCATTACGGCATCGGCGCAGAACGAATTGCCGAAATGGCAAGCAAATGCACCCGCCACGGCGCAGCTGGCAAGTTCAAGGCACTGGCGCAAAGCGATGTAGAAGCGATTTTGCGGGCGAGTTTGTAAAAACTGAGTGTGAGAAAAAAGGCAGCCGAGGCTGCCTTTTTCAATGCCTGCGTCAGACTACAGTGTCTTGACCCAGGCCTTGTAGTTGTCGAGAAAAGCGGCGCGGGAAAGGCCAAAGCTTTGCTCGAAGGCAGTTTCTTCTTTCTGGCCGGGCTGGCTGGCCAGGGAAAAGTACTGCGCAAGCGCCTTGTGAAATTGATTGCCGCTGATTTCGCGCAGGCGATGCACCATCAGGCCGGCTAACTGATAGTTTCCGCGTCGTTTTGAGGTCAGCTGGTGCCATTCCTTGCCATTGGGCATCAGAATTTCTTCAGCCTGCAGTGTGCCATCACGGTTGTACCAGTCGGTGCATTTTTTCAGCCAGCTTTTCTTGGTGAGATCTTCCGTATCCGGTATTTTGGCTGCTTCGATGGCCTCATAAGCCAATAGGTCGGCGGTGCCTTCTGTGATCCAGACCGGAACCTTGAAACCCTTGTAGCGACGAGATTGCTGGTTTTGCCATTCATGGACGATTTCATGCGCCGGGACTTTACTGGCGCGCTCCATGAGTGTTGCTGTACTCACGTCGTTCCGGAAAGCTACGGCAATCTGACCGCGGCCATTGGCCATTCCACCTGTGCGCTCACTACTGTCGTTGGCATTTTGATCGGACAGTCCCAGCTCGTCTTGCAGCGCGCGCGTGTAATCATCGGTGCCGCTGGCCAGATGTACGCGCACTGTTTCATCAAGCCCCGTGCCGGTTTTGTCTAGTAGCAATTTGCGCAGGGCTTCGGTGGAGCGCTCAGCTATGGGCATAAATTTTTCGCGTACGTCGCGGGTCCAGCCGTCGTCGCCAAAGCTGGCCATGCGGACTTCGATTTTGGCTTGCCCTGCTTGCGGCGCTTGGTAGACCACGACATCATCGACGGCATAGAGACGACAACTGACCGGGTCATATTGCTGGCAGTTTTTCAGAGCCAGCGCCATGGCGTTTTCTCTGTCCGAGGATAAAGCGGACGAGCCTCTGGTGCTGATCGCCAAGGCCTTGGGTTTGCGGGCTTTAAGGTATTTCTCGTAAAGCTTGCGACTACTTTCCCCATCTAAAGGATAACGATCGGCCTGCTCCAGCGTGGCGAAACCTGATGCCGGTGGCACTGGCTGATTGTGCTGATACTGCGCAGTCTTTATTTGCGCAATCCAAGTCTGATAACCCTGCAAGAAGACTTCTGGAGTCATGCCAAATCGGTGCTCAAAGGCCTGATTGGCCTTGAATTCCGGTTTGGCCGCTTCACGCAGATAAGCAGCAAATGCCGACCAGAATTTCGACCCCATTTGTGATTTCAAGTGGTAGGTCATCAAGATGGCGGTCTGGGTGAATCCCTTTTTCTTTGCTTGCTCGTTTTTCTTGCTTAAAAAGTCTGCGGCATCCGGTGCATCTTCCGATTCGCGCAGCCAGGCAATCTGGCTTTGCAGTACTTCAGTGGCAGACCCTGCGCCGCGTGTTTCCATGACTTCAGAAGAGATCCAGGCCGCAGCGCCAACTCGAAGCCATTCATGAGTTTGCTTCAAATTGCCGCCTGCCAACTCGCCCATCTGCTTTTCAGAAAGAGTGGCGATCGTGCTGATATAAGGCTTGGATTTGATGGTCACACTGGATTGTTTGCCATCGAAATTGACGATCAATGCAGATTTGCCTTCCGGTATTTTCTGTTTGATCTCTTCCGCGTTAGTCGCGAGCAGTAAATCCATGTCCTGACGCAATTCGCCAAAAGCTGGCTCGACCAGAGTTTGATAGGCTTTGACCGTTTCCTTGAGCTTAAGCCGATAGACATTGTCGACCTGCTTGCTCCAGGCATTTTCGGGTGGATTGAGCATTTCGACTTTCACCTCCGCCCAGGCGGGCAGGGTGAAAAGGGCGAGGATTAGTGCGCGTAATACGGAGTTCATCAGGCTTCTCCCAAAAGGCGTCTTTAGACGCTCGTTTTTGCAGCCTGCATCTTACTTACGAAAATCCAACAAAAGCAAAAAGGGCTGCCGAGGCAGCCCTTGGGTGTGGCGAATCGACCGAATCAAGCCACGCCTGCGCCGTGCGCTTGCTGGTCGGCGTGGTAGCTTGAACGCACCATCGCGCCCACGGCGGCGTGCTTGAAGCCGATATCGAGCGCACGTTTTTCGAAAATCTTGAACTGGTCCGGATGCACATAGCGCAGTACCGGCAGGTGGCCGTTCGACGGCTGCAGGTACTGGCCGATGGTGATCATCTCGATGTCGTGCGCGCGCATGTCGTCCATCAGCGCCATGATTTCTTCGTCGGTTTCACCGAGGCCGACCATGATGCCGGACTTGGTCGTGACGTGCGGATAGCGCGCCTTGAAGTCCTTCAAGAGCTTGAGCGAATGCTCGTAATCGGCGCCGGGGCGAGCCTGCTTGTAGAGGCGCGGCACGGTTTCGAGGTTGTGGTTCATCACGTCCGGCAGGGCTTCGCCGAAGGCTTCGAGCGCGATGTCGAGGCGGCCGCGGAAGTCCGGCACCAGCACTTCGATTTGCGTTGAGGGCGAGAGCTCGCGCGTCTTCTTGATGCATTCGACAAAGTGGGCGGCGCCGCCGTCGCGCAGGTCGTCGCGGTCCACCGAGGTGATGACGACGTACTTGAGACGCAGCGCGGCGATGGTTTCGGCCAGATGCTGTGGTTCGTTCACATCGAGCGGATTGGGGCGGCCGTGGCCGACGTCGCAGAACGGACAACGACGGGTGCAGATGTCGCCCATGATCATGAAGGTCGCCGTGCCCTTGCCGAAGCATTCGCCGATGTTCGGGCAGGTGGCTTCTTCGCAGACCGTGTGCAGTTTCTGGCTGCGCAGGATTTCTTTGATTTCGTAGAAGCGGCCGTTCAGCGACGGGGCTTGCACGCGGATCCAGTCGGGTTTTTTGATCTTTTCCTCAAGCGGAACGATCTTGATCGGAATGCGCGCTGTCTTGGCTTCGCCCTTGAGTTTGACGCCCGCTATTTTGGTTTCCTGAGTCATCGTGTTCTCCTGGCGGCGGATGCCGCGCAATAGCCCTTTTATGCCAAGGGTTTGATTTGTTGCAGTATTTTTGCGGCGAGTTTACCGGCCACGCTGGCTGGCGTCTCGTCAATAAAACCAAAATCCGCCAACTGGGTGACTGCCATGCCGGCATAGCCGCAAGGGTTGATTCGGCTGAAGGGTTCCAGATCCATGTTCACGTTGAACGAGAGCCCGTGGTAGCTGTAGCCATTGCGGATGCGCAGGCCGAGCGCGGCGATCTTGGCTTCGATGCCATCCCGCATCACATACACACCGGGCGCATCGACGCGGCCATAAGCCGTGATGCCGAAGTCCGCGAGCACATCGATGACGCTCTGTTCGATCTTGCGAACGAATTCGCGCACGCCGAGCTTGTGGCGCTTGAGGTCGAACATCAGATAGGCCACGAGCTGACCCGGGCCGTGGTAAGTCACCTGCCCGCCGCGGTCGATCTGCACGATCGGGATGTCACCGGGGTTCAGAACATGCTCAGGCTTGCCGGCTTGACCCTGCGTGTAAACGGGCGGATGTTCGAGCAGCCAGATTTCAACGGGCGTGTCGGCATCGCGCGTCGCGGTGAGCTCCTGCATCGCGCGCCAGGTGGGCTCGTAGTCGACCAAACCCAAGCGGCGCGTGAGGAGTAAGGCGTGAGGGGTGAGGGGTAAAACCTCAACCTCTTCCGTATACCACTCCTGCCCCCTTACTCCTGCCCCCTTACTCATTTACAGCACCATCTTCACCAGTGGATGCGCGCGCAGGGCGGCGTCGAGTTCGTGAACTTGCTCAATCGACATAAACGTGACAGAGAGCGTGGCGGAAAAATAATTGCCGCTGGTGCTGGCGCGAATCGTCACCAATTCGGCATGGAAGCCCGGCACATGGCGCGCGGTCAGATCGACGAGTTCGGCATGGAAGGTTTCCTGCGTCACGGCCTTGTGGCTGACGGCTTTCACCGGGATCAGTACCGGGAATTCGACGAGGTCTTGCAGCTTCGGGAGTGCTTGTTCAGTCATGTTTTTCATTCAAGGTAAAAGCAGTTCAAGTCCCGGATCGCATCTGAGTGGCCTTGAAGCGCTGGTAAAGCGGATAGATGGTTTGGTACATGGGGCCGGGGCAACCATTTCCAACCGGACGGCCGTCGAGTGTAACAATTGCCTGAACTTCGCGGCTGGATGAGGACAACCACAACTCATCCAGATGATGGATTTCAGTTTCTACGATCTCGCGAATCTGATGTGGCAGACCGTGTTCGCGCACGATTTCCAGAATCACGTCATAAGTAATGCCGGTCAGCATCAGGTGCGAAGCCGGCGGAACCAGAATCACACCGTCTTTGACCGCAAAAATATTGCTGGCGCTGCCTTCGATCAGAATGCCGTCGCGGAACAGCACGACTTCGGCCACGCCGGCTGCGGAGGCCTGCTGTTTGAGTAGGACATTGGCGATCAGCGAGCAGGCTTTCACATTGCAACGCAGCCAGCGGATGTCGGCCGACGAAATCGCGGCCACGCCGTTTTCGATGGCGCTGGCGGCAGGTGGGATCAGCGGCTCGGCATATAGAAACACCGTCGGCGAGGTCTCGGCCGGAAAAGCATGGTTGCGCGGCCAGGCTGGCCCGCGCGTGACCTGCAAATACACCGATTGATCGGCGAAATCCTGCGCGGCGATCAGCTTTTCGATCAGCGCGCCCCATTCCTCGGCCGTGTACGGATTGGCGAGTTCGACTGCGGCGAGGCTATTGGCCAGCCGGCGCAGGTGTTCGGCCATGCGAAAAGGCCGGCGCCCATACACCGGGATCAGCTCGTAAAC
>CAXYUI010000073.1:0-7881 GCA_964291975.1 uncultured Formivibrio sp.
CGTTAAACGATTAGAACGCGAAGTTGAAGCCAGTGGTGTAGCTACGGGTGTCCTTGAAGGACTTGGAACCCAGGAAGTTATCCTTGGTGCCGTCGACAATAGCGATCTTACCCTTGTTGTCCTGACGATCCCAGTTCTGGAATTGCGAACCAACGAAGAAGGCAACGCCCTTAGCTGCGTAGTAGTGCAGGCCAAGCATGTAACCGTTACCGCTATCGGACTTGCCAACGCCAGCGCCTTCCGAACGATCCTTGTACTTGCTGTACGAAGCGCCCAGATCCCACTTGCTGCCAATCAGGTAGTAAGCATTGACGGTGAAGCCACGACCCTTGGTGCCAGCCAGATGATCCTTGTCGTTAGCCAGATGGAACGACAGCTTCTTGCCATCCTTAGCAACAGCAATAAAGCCTTCGTTGTGATCAACGCGGTTGTTCACGATGTAAGAATCCGACTTCTTCACGAGTTGCGTGAAGCCACCTTCGACCATCTTGTTCATCACCGAGAACTCGAAACCAGCAGCCAGAGCTGTTGCTTTCTTGTTGGTACCAGGAATTTCCTTACCGGTAGCATCGGTCTTGTAGTTCTTATCGGTGATTTGATTGTTACTGAAGGAATAAGAACCCTTCAAGATCACCGGCAGTTGAGTCGTGGTGTGCATGTACACGGTGCGGTTCGACAGCGCGGTGTTGTTTTGCGAAACACCGTACTTCACCAGTTCGGATTCTTGCGCGTTTACATACGGCTTCTTGGCCAGCGAGAATTGCTGGTTAGCAGTGTTGATCGTACCAGCTTCGATACGGCCGAACTTCTTGCTCAGCAAGCCGCCCTTCATCGCATCGTTAGAAGTCACGCCGCCACCGCCGCAGGTCACATTCACTTTGGTAGCATCTTTAGAATCCACTACGCCGGAGCAATCGCTGTTCTTGCCGGTATATACGTCGCTGAAACGCATATCGTAGCCCAGGTAAGCGCTCAGGTCGCTATTGATAGCCTGCTCAGCACCCAGAGTCATACGCGAGGTGGAGTAAGCACCATCTTGCAGGGTAGTGGTTTGCTTGCCTTCGGTATCCTTGTAGGTCACAGCAAAGTCAAACTTGCCGCCCAGCGAAACCTTCAGGCCGTCTTTGTCATAAACCGTGGCAGCCGAAGCGCCAACGGACACCATGCCGATAATAGCGGCAGCGATGATTTTCTTTTGCATGAGTCTAATCTCCTGGCTCGTTTGAAGTACTACTTAAAAATCAGATCGGCATGGTGAAACACCGCCGCCTGTTTTTCCGGTTAATCCGGCTTAAACGCTTACTGCCAACAGTCTTGCAAACCCTATATAAGAATTCACTAAAACCTGACAATAAAGGCGCGAGCCGCAGTTTGATTCGTTTCGCCAGTTGGCGTCAAGCTTGCTGACAAATCCAATCAAGGCCGCGACACAGTGAGCAAACCTTACCAGAACCCCTTTGCGGCTTCAAAAAAAACGCCACTAGCTGTTGGAGGTCTGACACAAACCGTCTCGGTCGAGACTTTAATTGCGCTGCGTTTAGCTTTTATGACAAAGAAGCAAACATGACAAAATCATGAATAAACAAGCGTTTTTAATCGAATTGCGGCACTGCGCCCTTTCATCCTTGCTGGCAAACCATGAAAGATTGGATTGTGGTGTTTCTCCAACAGCAAAACCAGATAAAGAAAACGCCGTCGCTTTTAAGCTGACGGCGTTGCGGCAAAAATCATGCCCCGTAAAACAGGAAAGCGGCCTAGTTAGCTCAGCTTCTTCTTCAGAATTTCATTCACCATCGCCGGCGGGGCTTTGCCCTTGGCAGCCTTCATGCACTGACCCACCAGCGCGTTAAAGGCTTTCTCCTTGCCCGACTTGAACTCAGCGACCATGCCGGCATTGGCAGCCAGGACTTCGTCGATCAACGCTTCAACCGCGCCGGTATCGGTTTCCTGCTTCAAGCCATGTTCGGCGATCAATTCGTCAGCGCTCTTGGGGCCTTCCCACATCCAGCGCAGCACATCCTTGGCGGACTTGTTGTTGATGGTGTTGTCCTGAATGCGCTGGATCAGCAGCGCCAAGCGTTCGGCCTCCACCGGGCAATCGGCGATGGTTTTTTCTTCGCGGTTCAGCTGCGCCGAGATTTCGCCCATGATCCAGTTACTGGCCAACTTGGCATCCGCGCCGGCGGCGACCGTGGCTTCAAAGTAACTGGCCGCTGCCTTGCTGGCGGTCAGCGTGGCCGCGTCATACGCCGACAAGCCATATTGCGACTGGAAGCGCGCCTGCATGGCAACCGGCAATTCCGGCATTTCGGTTTTAACCCGCTCAATCCAGTCCTCACCAATCACCAGCGGCGGCAGATCGGGATCGGGGAAGTAGCGGTAATCGTGCGCGTCTTCCTTGGTGCGCATCATGCGGGTTTCGCCGCTATCCGGGTCGAACAGCACGGTGGCCTGCACAATCTTGTGGCCGTCTTCGATCTGTTCGATCTGCCAGCGCACTTCGTAATTGATGGCCTGTTCCAAGAACTTGAAGCTGTTCAGGTTCTTGATTTCGCGCCGCGTGCCGAATTCTTTCTGGCCGACCGGGCGCACCGAGACATTGGCGTCGCAGCGGAAAGAGCCTTCTTGCATATTGCCGTCGCAAATGCCGATCCAGGTGACGATGCTGTGCAAGGCCTTGGCGTAGGCCACGGCCTCGGACGCTGAGCGCATTTCCGGCTCGGACACGATTTCGAGCAGCGGCGTGCCAGCGCGATTCAGGTCAATCCCGCTCATGCCGTGGAAGTCTTCATGCAAGCTCTTGCCGGCATCTTCTTCCAGGTGCGCGCGGGTCAGGTTCACCACCTTGTCGTAGGCCTCGCCCTTGGGCGGCTCAACGCGAATCGTGATCGCGCCATGCTCGACCACCGGCAGCTCGAACTGGCTGATCTGGTAGCCCTTGGGCAGGTCGGGATAGAAGTAATTTTTGCGCGCGAACACCGATTTGCGATTGATGTCGGCGCCGACAGCCAAACCAAAACGAATGGCTTTTTCTACGGCGGCCTTATTCATCACCGGCAAAGCACCCGGCATGGCGACATCGACCACGGCGGTCTGCGTATTGGGTTCAGCGCCAAAAGCCGTGCTCGCCGCCGAGAAAATCTTGGAATTAGTAGAAAGTTGGGCGTGGACTTCCAGCCCGATCACGACTTCCCATTGCATAGGTTTCAACCTCAATTCAAATCCAACGCCCACAGGCTCAATCGCGCGATGATACCGAATTCCGGCCTTCACTGTCGCCAACCTGCCGCAATCGGAGAATTTATCAACAGTGCCAACAAGGCGTGGTGTACGATTTTCCCATAGCAAACCAAATAAAACCGGGAGTGGGCATGGCTATTTTCGCAGTCATCAATCGTAAAGGTGGAGTCGGCAAATCCACGGTGGCTACGCATATCGCCAGTTATCTGGCCGGGCAAGGCGGCAATGTCATGCTGGGGGATGTGGACAAACAACAATCATCCCGCCTCTGGCTAAACCTGCGTCCAGCCACTCGCCCCCACATTCAGGGCTGGACCGTAGATGAGCGCAATTTCGCACGACCTCCTGCCGGAGCGCGGCATATTGTGCTCGATACCCCCAGCGGCTTTCACGGCATGGGGCTGATGAAAGTGGCGATGTATGCCGACGCCATTTTGATGCCCTCGTCCAACTCCGTATTCGATCGCAACGCGGCCATGGAATGCCTGCATGAATTGCGCGGCGTAGCGCGAATCGCCAGCGGCAAATGCGCGCTGGCTTGTTTGGGCATGCGCATTGATAAACGCACCCAAAATGCCCGCGAACTGGAACACTGGGCCAACAGCCACGAATTGGCCTACCTGGGCGCGATCAAAGCCGCGCAAGCCTATAGCCGCTGCATGGAACAAGGCTTAACGCTGTTTGATTTTCCGCTGGAAAAAGTGGGTGACTATCTACTGGAATGGTCGGGCGTCATTGGCTGGATCAATGAAGTGATCCAGCAAACTCCGGTACGTACGCCCGAAACCATGGTCAGCGGGGTTGATCCGCGTATCCGCCCGGTGATTGCAGACGTGCCCGGATTTCTGCGCCGCTAAAGGCATTCAGAACCGCCTTGTTTGCGCCAATCTCAAACAGCGCGACGAAATCCCGTCAGTAATACGCCAGCCGCAATAAATAAAGCGCCAAAAACCCGATTCAGCCAGCGCAGGTGCGCCGGATCGCGCAACGCCGAAAGCACGCGCGCTGCCAGCAGGGTGTAGCCACTCATCACCACTAGATCGGTCAGGCATAGCGTCGCCAGCGCCTGCAGATATTGCAGCAGCTGAGGCGCGGCCGGATCGATAAATTGCGGCAACACTGCGAGCATAAAAATAATGCCTTTGGGATTACTGATATTCACCAGCAAACCTTGGACAAACAACTGACGCGGCGTATGCGCCACCGCATCGCTCGCATCAACTGGCTTGGTCTGCGCGCGCCATTGCTGCACACCAAGCCAAAGCAGATAAGCCACACCAAACCATTTGATCGCATTAAAAGCCAGCGCCGACGCCGCCAGCACCGCGCCTAAACCCAGCGCCACAATCGCCACCAAGAACACGATACCCAACTGCAGACCCGCAATATTCCACAGCCCTTTCCGATAGCCGTAGCGCAAGCCCGCGCTCATGCAAGAAATCGCCCCCGCGCCCGGAGAAAGGCTAATCAACCAGCTTGCAGTAAAAAAAGCCAACCAAGTGGAAAGGGTCATGATTGCTCCTTGGATGAAAACAAAGGCCACGCAAGCGTGGCCTTTTTCCCGACTGCTGACATTAATTACAGCGCCGGTGCCCGGGTATGCCAGTCGGTGACTTGCTGGAGTTGATGCGCAATATTGAGCATCTTGGCTTCAGCAAAATAATTGCCGATGATCTGCAAACCCACCGGACGGCCATTGCTGCCCAACCCCACCGGCACGCTCATGCCCGGCAGGCCGGCCAGATTGACGCCCAGGGTGTAGATGTCTTCCAGATACATCGCCACCGGATCGGCGTTCTTTTCACCCAGATTCCAGGCTGTACTCGGCGCCACCGGCCCCATGATGACATCGCACTGGGCAAAGGCTTTCTGGAAATCATCGGCGATGATGCGGCGGATCTTCTGCGCTTGCAGGTAGTAGGCGTCGTAGTAACCGTGACTCAAGACATAAGCACCCGTCAGAATCCGGCGCTTCACTTCCCAACCAAACCCCTCAGATCGGGATTTTTCGTACATCTCGGTCAAACCGTCGTACTCGGCCGCGCGGTGGCCGTAGCGCACACCGTCGAAACGAGAGAGGTTCGATGAGGCTTCCGCCGGAGCGATCACGTAGTAGGACGGAATTGCCAGCTTGGTATTGGGCAGGCTGATTTCGACGATTTCTGCGCCGAGCTTTTTATATTCAGCAATCGCCGCTTCGATCGCCGCAGCCACGTCCGCGGCCAGGCCTTCGGCGAAATACTCCTTGGGCAGGCCAATCTTCAAGCCTGTCAGCGGCGCATTCAGATCGCGCGTGTAGTCTTCTTTTTCGCGCTGCAGACTGGTGGAATCGCGTTCATCAAAGCCAGCCATCACGTTGAGCAGCAGCGCGCAGTCTTCCGCAGTCTGCGCCATCGGGCCGCCCTGATCGAGCGAGCTCGCATAAGCAATCATGCCGAAACGGCTGACCCCGCCTTAGGTCGGCCTGATGCCGGTGATGCCGCAAAAACCCGCCGGCTGACGGATCGAGCCGCCCGTATCAGTGCCGGTTGCCACCGGCGCAAAACGTGCCGCCACCGCCGCAGCCGAGCCGCCGGACGAACCTCCGGGAACCGCATTCAGATCCCACGGGTTTTTCACCGCGCCATAGAAGCTGTTCTCGTTCGACGAGCCCATGGCGAATTCGTCCATGTTCGCGCGCCCCAGCGTCACCAAACCCGCCGCATCGCAGCGCTCGATCACGCCGGCGTTATAGGGCGCGACAAAGTTATCGAGCATCTTCGAGCCGCACGACGTTTTCCAGCCCTGCTGGCAGAAGATGTCTTTGTGCACGATCGGCGCCCCCGTCAGCGCGCCTGCCTGACCGGCAGCGCGGGCGGCATCGGCAGCGCGGGCTTGCGCCAGCGTCTTCTCGGCATCGACCGTCACCAAGGCATTGAGTTGCGGATTGAGCGCAGCGATGCGGGCCAGATAATCGGTGGCAAGTTCGACGGCGGAAACCTCACCGGCGGCCAGTTTCTGACTGATTTGTTTAAGCGTGAAATTCATGGTCTTTTACTTGCTGTAGCCAAGGCCGACTTCAATCTGGTCGATCAGGGCGTGGATGAGCTTGATGTGGATTTCTTGGATGCGGTCGGCGTAACCGAAATGCGGCACGATGATTTCGGCATCCGCCAGACGCTTCATCTTGCCGGCGTCCTTCCCGGTCAGAATGATGACCTTCATCTGGCGACTACGCGCCATTTCGATGGCGGCGAGGATATTGGCCGAATTGCCGCTGGTGGAAATGCCGAGCAGCACGTCGCCTTCCTGACCGAACGCTTCGAGGTGGCGCGCAAAGATATGGTTGAAGCCATAATCGTTGCCGACGCAAGTGATGTGCGAAGGATCGGAAATCGCCATCGCCGGCAGCGCCGGGCGGTTATCGCGGTAACGACCGGAAAGCTCTTCGGCAAAATGCATGGCGTCGCAATGCGAGCCGCCATTGCCGCAGCTGATGATCTTTTTGCCGCCCTTGAGCGCAGCAATCAAGAGATCAGCGGCTTTTTGCGATTCAGACAAGAGGTATTCGTCAGCGAGAACCCGATTGAGCACGTCGGCGGCTTCGGCCAGATGTTGGGAAATCGTCGCCATTATTCAATCACCTTGGGAACCAGATAGAGGCCGTTTTCAACGGCAGGGGCGACCGATTGCCAGTCAGCGCGGCGATTCGGGGCGGTGGCCACGTCTTCGCGCAGGCGCAACATCACATCCTGCGCGTGCGCCATCGGCTCGATGCCGCTGGTATCGACCGCGCGCATTTCTTCGATCAAGCCAAAGAGGCGGTTCAACTGCGCCTGCGCTTCCACGGCTTCTTGTTCGGTCACGGCAATGCGCGCCAGACGCGCGATCCGCCTTACATCATCAATTGACAGGGACATATTTGTTTTACCTGTTAAAACCTTCAATAAGTCTGACGCGGTAGGGTATCATACCGCCCTTGATTCTCCCACCCGCGCGCCAGCCCGGATGGTCGCAGACAACGAATTCGGGATCGGGCCACAGCCCCGCTCTACCGCCATACCCAATACAAGAGAGAACGCCATGTTCGGACTGCTTTCCGGCTACTTTGCCAACGACATCGCCATTGACCTTGGCACTGCCAATACTCTGATTTACATGCAGGGCAAGGGCATTGTGCTCGACGAACCATCGGTCGTCGCCATCCAGCAAGAAGGCGGCCCGTCCGGCAAGAAAACCATCCTCGCCGTCGGCTCTGAAGCCAAAAAGATGCTGGGGCGCACGCCGGGCAGCATCACCGCGATCCGCCCGATGAAGGATGGCGTGATCGCCGACTTCACCATCACCGAACAAATGCTCAAGCAGTTCATTAAAAAAGTGAACCCGAGCCGTCTGTTTTCCAGCCCTCCCCGGATTGTGATCTGCGTACCCTGTGGTTCGACCCAGGTGGAACGCCGCGCGATCCGCGAATCAGCACTGGGCGCTGGCGCCCACAAGGTGCAACTGATTGAAGAACCGATGGCCGCCGCGATCGGCGCGGGTCTGCCGGTGGAAGAAGCCACCGGCTCGATGGTGGTGGATATCGGTGGCGGCACCACCGCAGTGGGCGTGACTTCGCTCGGCGGCATTGTGTACGCCGGCAGTGGGGGCGTGGGCGGCGAC
>CAXYUI010000074.1:0-7857 GCA_964291975.1 uncultured Formivibrio sp.
TGAAGCTTTTTTTCAGACAGTGCAAGGCTGGATTACCGTGCACTTCAGCTGGTTTTATGTGCTGGCAGTGGCGATTTTTATGCTGACGTTGATCGGTATTGCGCTCAGCGATTACGGCAAGATCAAGCTCGGCCCTGACGATGCCGAACCTGAATTCAGCCTGCGGGCTTGGCTGGCGATGCTGTTCGCCGCCGGCATGGGCATCGGGCTGATGTATTTCGGCGTGGGCGAGCCTTTGATGCACTATCTGGCGCCGCCGACTGCCGCTGCGCAGACTGTTGCTGGCGCGCGCGAAGCCATGCAGGCGACCTTCTTTCACTGGGGGCTGCATGCTTGGGCGATTTACGGCGTGGTCGGGCTGGCGCTGGCGTATTTCGGCTTTCGCTACAACCTGCCGCTGACCATCCGCTCCGGCCTTTATCCTCTGTTGCGCGAGCGCATACACGGGCCGATTGGCCATACCATCGATGTATTTGCCCTGATTTGCACCATTTTCGGCATTGCGACGACCTTGGGTTATGGCGTATTGCAGCTTTCGGCCGGTTTGGCCGAGCTGACAGGTTGGCAAACCGGCGGCTTGGGTTTTCAGTTGGGTCTGATCGCGGTGGTGGTGGGCTTGGCCGGGATTTCGGCCGCGACCGGCCTTGATCGCGGCGTTCGCATTCTCAGTGAATTGAATCTGAGTCTGGCGATTGCGCTGCTGCTCTTTGTGCTGGCCTGCGGCCCGACCCTGCATTTGCTCGGCGTTTTCAGCGAAAACATCGGCCATTATCTGTCCAGTCTGCCCGAGCTGACTTTTCGCACTTTCAGTTATGAGCCCGCACAAAGCGAAGGCTGGTTTGGCGGCTGGACGATTTTGTACTGGGCCTGGTGGGTATCGTGGGCGCCGTTTGTGGGCATGTTCATCGCCCGGATTTCGCGCGGGCGCACGGTGCGCGAATTCGTGGTCGGTGTTTTGCTGGTGCCGGCGCTGTTTAATTTCTTGTGGATGACGGTGTTTGGCAATACGGCGATCTGGCTTGATGCGCACACTGCGGCAGGCGCGCTGGGCGCGGCCACCAGCAATGTGGATGGTTTGCTATTCCGTTTCTTTGATTACCTGCCTCTGCCGCTGTTGTCGTCCGGTGTGGCCATCGTGCTGATTGCGGTGTTTTTTGTGACTTCGGCCGATTCGGGCGCTTTTGTGGTCGACAATATCGCCACACGCGGCGCGGAAAAATCGCCAGTCTGGCAGCGACTTTTTTGGGCGGCGCTGCTGGGTGTGACTGCCGCGATCCTGCTCTCGGCCGGCGGCTTGAAAGCCTTGCAATCGATGACGCTGATCAGCGCCTTGCCCTTTGCCTTCATCATGCTTTTATTGTGTGCGGGACTCTTGCGCGGACTGGCCGTGGATCGCCATCACTTCTCGCAACCGCTTTCTCCTGCGACCAATTTCTGGAATGGCCAGCTCTGGTTGCGCCGTCTGGAGCAAATCCTCAAGCAACCACAAGCTGATGATGTGCTCAGTTTTATTGAGCATACGGTCAAGCCGGCGCTGGGCAAGGTGGCTGGCGAAATGTGCGCGCGGGGTTTGCAGGCCGACGTGGAAGTCTTGGCCGATGGCGCGGCGCAGTTGGTGGTGAAGCAAGAAGGCTTGCGTGATTTCATCTACGGCGTGCGCGCCTGTGAGCGGCGTTTGCCAGCCTTTGCGCTGCACAACGCTTCCTTGCCAGCCAGTCAGCGTGAATCGACCTGGGAGCCGCTGACCTTCTTTGCCGACGGTCGCCCCGGTTACGATGTGCAATACCTGACCGAAACGGAAATGCTGGCTGATATTTTGCGCCAGTACGAACGGCATTTAAGTCTGGCTCAGGATGCGGCGGCGCATCTGTATACGAGTACGCCAGAGCATCGGCAAGGCTGAACATGAAAAAACCCCGCCGAGGCGGGGTTTTGTTTGGACTGCGAACCGCTTAGTTGCCTTCCGGAACCAGCTTGATCGCGCCGCACGGGCATTCTTCCACGCACACACCGCAACCCTTGCAGTAGTCGTAGTTGAATTCGAACTTCAGACCCGGGCCGAGCTTGATGACCGCATTGTCCGGACACACACCGTAGCAGTTGTCGCACTCGAAGCAGTTGCCGCAAGACAGGCAGCGGCGGGCTTCGAACAGGGCATTGCTTTCGTCCAGACCGCTGACCACTTCGTCAAAGCTGGTCTGACGACGGATGATGTCCAGCGTCGGGCGCACGGTCTTCGGTGCGTCGGTGTAGTACCAAGTATTGAGCTTGTCGAAGCTGGCCAGTTCGTTCTTGATCGGGGCTTCGTAGTTCGAACCATTCAACCAGGCATCGATATTGCGCGCCGCTTTCTTGCCATGGCCAATCGCCACGGTCACGGTACGCTCGGAGGGCACCATGTCGCCGCCGGCAAAAATGCCTGCTGCGCCGGTCATCATGTTCTTGTTGACCTGAACCACGCCATCCTTGATTTCCAGGCCGGGCACGCCGTTGAGCAGACCGAGGTCGACGTCTTGGCCGAGCGCCAGAATCAGCGAATCGGCTTCGAGGGTTTCGTATTCGCCGGTCGGGGTCAGCTTGCCGTCATCGCCCAGTGCCACTTTTTCCACGGTGATCGCGTTGTCATCCATGCTCTTGATGGTCGACAACCACTTCATCATGATGCCTTCTTCGAGTGCTTCTTCCACTTCGAAGTCGTGCGCCGGCATTTTTTCGCGGGTGCGGCGATAGACGATGATGGTTTCTTCCGCGCCCAGACGCTTGGCGGTACGCGCCACGTCGATCGCGGTGTTGCCGCCGCCGTACACGATGACCTTGCGACCCAGCATCGGCTTGTCTTCGCCTTCCATGCTGCGCAGCACGGAAGCGGCGTCCAGAATCTTGGCCGATTCAGATGCCGGGATGTTGGTGCGCTTGCCGATGTGAGCGCCGACCGCGAGGAAGGCTGCATCAAAACCGCCGTCCTTCATGGTCTTCTGGATGTCCTCAACCTTGGTGTTGAGCTTGAGCTCAACGCCCATGTCCACGATGCGGGCGATTTCGGCGTCGAGCACTTCGCGGGGCAGACGATATTTCGGAATACCGAAACGCATCATGCCGCCCGCGTAAGGGCCGGCTTCCAGAATCGTGACCGCGTGGCCAAGGCGCGCCAAGTGATAAGCCGTGGACAGGCCGGACGGGCCAGCACCAACCACCAGCACCTTCTTGCCCGAGAGCTTGGCCGGCTTGTCAAACTTCCAGCCCAACTTGATGGCTTCGTCGCCGAGGAAACGTTCCACCGAGTTGATGCCGACTGGCGAATCCAGCTGACCACGGTTACACGCGCCTTCGCACGGGTGATAGCAGACGCGACCCATCACGGCCGGCATGGGATTGTCGGCAGTCAGGGTTTTCCACGCTTCGTGGTAATCACCCGATTCAGCATGGAACAACCAGCCTTGGGTGTTTTCACCGGCCGGGCAGGCGTTGTTGCATGGGGGAAGACGGTTCAGGTAAACCGGCTTGAAGGTCCGCCAGGAGCCCGTTTTGTTGGCCAGCGAAGAACCGACGTTCAGCGTAATTGCAAAGGGTTTGTTTTCCATCTGTCTCTCTCCTGCCGCTTACTTGTTATCCAGCAAGCCGAACTTGCGGATGTTGCGGTCAGCCATTTCCTGGAAGCGAGCCAATACGTCCACCTTCGGGTTTTTGCCAAAGAGGTGAGCGAAGCGGCGTTGCGGCTTCAGATAATCTTCAACCGGAATCTGCTGGCGAATCTTGGATACGCCAGTGACTTCGCCATATTCCGCTTCGTAAACCGGGAAGAGACCGGTCTGCTGCGCCATACGCGCCAAGCGGATGGTGTCATGCGAAGCCGAACCCCAGCCCAGCGGGCACGGTACGAAGATGTGGATGTAGCGAGCGCCGCGCATGGTCATGGCTTTCTTGACCTTGGCTTCCAGATCGCGCAGGTCGGCAACCGTCGCGGTGGCGACGTAAGGAATACCGTGCGCCATAGCGATCTGCGGCACGTTCTTGCCTTGACCCCAGGCGTTACCCGGTTCTGCGCCGACCGGCATGGTCGTTGCGGTACGGGCGGCCGGCGGGGTAGCGGACGAGCGCTGCACGCCGGTGTTCATGTAAGCCTGGTTGTCGTAACAGATGTAGAGCACATCGTCGTTACGCTCGAACATGCCCGAAAGACAGCCAAAGCCGATGTCGGTGGTGCCGCCGTCGCCGCCTTGAGCGATGACGCGCACTTCCGATTGCGGCTTGCCTTCTTTGCCGGCTTTGACCTTGTTGGCGGCAGCGACACCGGTGGCCACAGCTGCGGCATTGCCGAACAGCGAGTGGATCCACGGAATCTGCCACGAGGTTTCCGGATACGGGGTGGAGAACACTTCCAGGCAGCCGGTGGCGTTGACGGCCATCAGCTGGTTGTTGGTGGCGCGCATCGCGGCGTCGATCGCATAGCGAGCGCCGAGTGCTTCGCCGCAACCTTGGCAGGCGCGGTGGCCGGAGTTCAGCGAGTTGGTCCGTTCCATATCGGCCTGCACGGAGCGTTGCTCCTGCGGCAGCAGACGGTTGCCAACGGTGAATGTGCCGGTCTGGTAGAACTTGATCGGTTGATAAGACATGGTCTCTTTCCTTCCTTAACCCTGGCGACCGCTGGCGGCCACGTCCTTGAGGATGTTCTCGGCAATCGGGCCGGAGCGGCGCTGTTGGCGCTCGCGATCCAGTTCGCGGTTGACGATGTCCCAATCCAGATCGAGGAAGTGCAGCGATTCGAGCTGGTTGTTCTCAGCCTGACGGAAGACACGATGCAGCGAGGTGCGGGTGATGTTGCGACCACCCAGACCTGCGACCACGGTGTAGATCTTGGTATCCAGACCGTCCATGGCCAGACGCACGTCGGTGGCGACGATGCCGCCGATGCCCACTGCAAAGCTCTTTTCCAGCACGACAATGCGCTTGGCGTGCGACAGGGCGCGGCGAATGGCTTCGACCGGGAAAGGACGGAAGGAATGCACGCCCAGAACGCCAATCTTGTGGCCTTCAGCACGCATTTCGTCGACCGTATCCTTGATCGTGCCGATCACGGAACCCAGCGCGACCACGATGGTGTCGGCATCTTCGCACTTGTAAGCGCGAACCAGACCACCGGACTCACGGCCGAAGATTTCCTTGAATTCAGCGGAAATTTGCGGGATCAGTTCCAGCGCTTGCATTTGCTTGGCGTGAGCCAAATAACGCACTTCCGAGAAAGCTTCCGGGCCGACCATGGCGCCGATCGACACCGGGTTGGCGGTATCGAGCACTTGGCGCGGCACATACGGCGGCAGGAATTGGTCAACCTGCTCTTGGCTCGGCATGTCCACACGCTCGTAAGCGTGGGTCAGGATGAAGCCGTCCATACAGACCATCACCGGCAGGCTGAGTTCTTCCGCCAGCTTGAAAGCCTGGATGTGCAGGTCAAGTGCTTCTTGGTTGTTTTCGGCAAAAATCTGGATCCAGCCGCAGTCGCGTTGCGACATCGAATCGGTGTGGTCGTTCCAGATATTGATCGGTGCGCCAATGGCGCGGTTGGCCACGGTCATCACGATCGGCAGACCCAGACCGGACGCGTTGTACACGGCTTCAGCCATGAACAAGAGGCCTTGCGAAGCCGTGGCGGTATAAGTACGCGCGCCCGCAGCCGAAGAGCCGATCCCGACCGACATGGCGGCGAATTCGGATTCAACGTTGATGTATTCGCAATCTTTGATATGGCCGGCTTTCACCATCTCGCCCAGACCTTCCACGATGTGGGTCTGCGGGGAAATCGGGTAGGCACAGATGACTTCCGGACGGCACAGGCCGACGGCTTCGGCTACGGCGTGAGAGCCTTCGCATTGCTTAAGCATTGGCGGTCTCCAGGGCTGCTTTGGCGATGTTGTAGGCTTCGGTCGCAGCGGCAATATTGCCCTCGGCGATCTTGCCCGAGAATTTGTCCTTGATGGCGTTGGCCACGGCATCGAGCGAAATCATGCCGGATACGGCGGCAAAAGCGCCGAGGAGCGGCACGTTTGGCACCGGGCGGCCCACATGCTTCAAGGCGAGGTCGGTGGCCGAAACCGTGATCAGACGTTCCGGACGGAACTTCTTCTTCAGTTCGCCCAGGCCGAGCTCTTCAAAGGTCTTATTGGTGTTCAGAATGACGTAGCCATCGGGCTTCAGACCGGCGAAGACGTCAACCGTCATCAGCAAGGTTGCATCCTGAATGATCAGTGCATCCGGCTCCATGATCGGCTCGCGCAGGCGAATTTCCTTGTCGTCGATACGGCAAAAAGCCACAACCGGCGCGCCGGTGCGTTCAGAGCCGAAGCTGGGGAAGGCTTGTGCGTAGCAGTCACCGAGGAATGCCGCAATCGAGAGCATTTCTGCACCCGTCACCACACCCTGACCGCCACGCCCGTGAATCCGTACCTGGAACATCGTTTTCTCCCATCCTGATTGGATCACTGCATGAGTCTTTTTGACCCGTAAACGAAATCATCAAACAAGAAGTCTGACGACCTTGAAAATCTTGCGACTACTACGTGGAAACAGTCCTTGCAGCCGATGGCCTCTGTTTCGTCCGGGCTGGATGTTGCCGGATTTGCAAGCGCGGGAAGCTGATTGTGGTCAAGGGTTGGGGACTCAGCATGCAGATTATTCGCCGCAACTTGGCGTTCTGGGTGGTGACAAGAGTGCTCGCTAGAGAAGGTGCGGGAAGGTTCAATACTGTCTTTTTGCTGACTTATGCCTTCTGTTTTTGTTTTATTTTTTCTGGTTGTTTTGCCTGGGTCTTGTTGTTGTATATTTTGTAAATACTAATTTTTTCAATGACTTGATGTGTTGTTTTTTTTTAACGTTTTAATCTTTTCTGGCTGCAATTGGCCGTAATTTTTCTGGTTTGTTGTGCAAATGATACTTGCAGGTGTGGCATTGTGATTCATTTTTTGTAAGTTATTGCTAATGTATGCCAGTATCGACAGCAAATAGCCGGATCATTGTTGTGATAACGGCACATATAAAAATTGGGAGTTGTTCTTGGGGGCGGTTTTCCGCTTGCAGGAGCACGAAAAATATTTCATGCAACCACCTGTAAAAAGGAAAAACTATGGCAATTCGTACCTGCAAGGGCGCAGCAATGGCGCTTTCCGCTGTACTCGCCTTGTCCGCCTGTGGCGGCAGTGATGAGCAAATCGGCGACAATCCATAAAACAATGCGCCCGAAGCGCCGACTGCGGCGACCGCGCCCAGTGCAACGCTTGCACCTGTCGTGGCCCAGTCTCCGACCGCCACGCTTACCCCGGCGGCTACCTCGACGCCGGTCCCGACTTCTCCGGTGGTGATCGCGCCGACTGCAACTTTGGCTCCGACGGCAACGCTGGCACCCACTGCGACTTTGGCGCCGACAGCGACGTCGGCTCCAGCCGCAACGCCAACCATGACCCCAGCCCCGGTTGCGCCAACGGCCTTGCCAACCGCTTCGCCTACGCCAACCGCAACCTTGGCGCCCACCCCGCTGCCGACTGCTGTTGCAACGCCGACCACGGTTCCTGTTTCTCCGACCCCGCTGCCGACCGTAGCGCCGACTGCGACCACTGTGCCACCGACGGCGACTCCGACTGCAGCCCCGGCCACACCAACCCCGACTAGTGTGCCTGCAACGGCAACTCCGGCTCCGACTGAGGTGACGGTCACCGCAACGCCAGTTGCAACACCGACCAGTGCACCGACTGAACTGCCTGCTGCTACCGCAACGCCGACACCGTTGCCAACCATAGCTTGGTCATCGGTTGCATATAAGGCTGGCGGGTCTAGCAAGGGAATTTCTGCCACCCTTTCCGGTGGCCG